>NZ_JBFAXX010000043.1:0-75393 GCF_040680995.1 Kitasatospora sp. NPDC051914 | reverse complement strand
GAGGGTGCACCCGCGGCAGGACCCGGACCGGCGGTCGGCGCCGCCGGGTAGCACCCGGCCGCGCCGGCGGGGGGCGGCGCGGGGGGGGGGCCCCCCCGGGGGTGGGGGGGGGGGCCGGGCCCGGGGGCGTGGGGGGCGGCCCGCCCGTGGGCGCCGCCGTCGGGCCCCCCCCCCCCCACTGGTGTGTCCGCGGCGGCCGGCGGCTGTGCCCCGGCCGCTTCGTCGCGGTTACTTCTTCTCGGCCAGGCAGAGGACGAACTTGTCGCTGTACAGCTGCTGGGCGAGGCCGGCGGTGGAGCCCTCGACGTTGTTGCAGGCGTCCGGGTCGAAGGAGTCGTCGACGACCGAGATCACCTTGTAGTTGGCGTCGGCGCTGCCGCAGTCGACGGTGTCGACCTTGGGGTCGTTGTCGCTGCCGGTCACCTTGACGCACTCGCCGGGCTTGGCGTGCACCGGCTTGTCGGAGGTCGCGTAGCCGATGCCGAGGCCGAGGCCGATCTTGACGGCGATGATCAGCACCACGGTGCCGACACCGATGAGGATCTTCTTGAGCGGGCTCTTCTTCGGCGCGAGCACGGCCTGCTGGGCGGCCTGGGCGTAGCCGTCGGGCAGCTGGCCCGGAGCCTGGCCGTAGCCCGGCGCAGGCTGGCCGTACGCGGGCGCGGGCTGGCCGTACGCGGGGGCGGGCTGACCGGGGGCGGCAGGCTGCCCGTAGCCCTGGGCGGGGCTGAAGGTGCCCTGCGCCGACGGGTCGGTGGGCGTGCCCTGGGGCGGCTGCGGGGTCGTCATGGTCTTCCTCGGCTGGTGCGGGCTACTGAGTGCACGCGAACGCTACCGAGGGCCACCCCGCCCCGCGCCGAACAATTCGAACAATTGCCGCATAACTGCAGTGCGTTACCGATCTGCAACCGGAAAGGGGTGCAAACCGGGAACTCCTGCCCGCCCCCGCGAGTTCAGCCGCGCTTCGGCCGGGTGACGGCGACCAGCTCGCTGCCGTCCTCGGAGAGGGTCAGTTCGGTGCGCAGCTCGGCGAGCTCCCCGAGGTGGTGCAGGTGGGTGCCGCCGCAGAAGATCCGGGCGGAGCCGGCCGGGAGCTCGCAGTGCCACTGGCGGCGGGCGGTGAGCTCGGGGCCGGGCACCTCGACGGCGATCGGGGCGTCGGCGGCCACCCAGGCGGCGAGCTGTGCGTTGACGGCCTCGGTGAGCGCGGGCAGGGCGTCGGCGAGCGCCGGGAAGTCCTCGCCGGCCTCGGTGGTGAAGCCCTTCTTCCGGAGCGACTTGCCGAGCCGGTAGGTGTCGGTGCTGGCCTCGGTGTCCATCACCGAGGAGGCCATGGCGAGGCTGTCGAAGTCCGGGTTGCCGAAGGCGTCGCTGCGGCCCGGGTCCTTGCGCCAGCGCGGGGCGAGGGCGGCGTTGAGGGCGAGGGCGAGCAGGTGGCAGCCGCTGTGCGAGGCGGAGAGCAGACCGCGGCGCTCGGCGTCGACGGCGAGTTCGGCGGTCCTGCCGACGGCGTCCGCGGGCTTCTGCTCGACGATGTGCAGCACCAGCCAGGACCACTCCTCGTCGCCGCGCCGCACCGGGATGTCGGCGCCGACCAGGAGCTCCCCGCCGTCCGGGCCGACCGCGCCGGTCAGGCAGTCGACCACCGGGTGGGCGACCCCGTCGATGGTGAGCGTGCCGAGATCGGCGGGCTGGTCGGGCCAGGTGTGGTCGAGCGGGTGGAACGGCGTCGCCTCGGTGACGACGGCGTACCGGCCGCCGTCCAGCGGGTGCACGGCGAGCACCTGCGAGGTGCCGGCCACCGCGCCGGACGGGAAGCTGACGTGGGTGGTGGGGAGGGTCATGAGGGTGGCTCCGTGCACTGCGGGCAGAACTGCGCGGTCAGAAGAGGACAGACCGTCCACCCTATCGCCGCGGCCCGTTCCGCTCCGTGCGTGCCGCCGGCCGGCACCCCGGGGTGGGGCGCCGGCCGGCGGGACGCGGCGTCGGCGGGCGGCGTCAGCTCAGCGTCGGCAGCTTGATGAGGACGAGCAGGGCCAGCAGCTGCAGCGCGGCCGCCCCGGCGGCCTTGCCCCAGGGCAGGTCGTGCACCCGGCGGACCATCGTGGTCAGCAGCACCGCGCAGACCAGCCAGGTCGCCCAGCCGACCACCTGGACGGCCATGTTGTCGGCGGGCAGGAACAGCGCGAGCAGCAGCCGCGGGGTGTCGCTCGTCCAGCCGATCAGCACGGCCAGGCCCACAGTGGACTGCCACGGGCCGTCGCCGCCGAGCTGGCGGGCCAGCGCGTAGGTGACCGCGCCGAGCATCGCGCCGGCCAGGGCGAAGCCGATCGCGGCGGCGATCAGCGCCCAGGCGGCGACGGAGAAGGTGGAGTTGACGATGTCGTCGTGGGTGGCGCCCATGCCGAGCACGGCGAGCACGCCGTAGACCAGCGAGACGGTGAGGGCGGGCAGCCAGGCCTGGTGGTCCCGCATCCGGTCGAAGGTGCGGGCCGGCTCGCGGTAGATCCCGACGAGCAGTTCCTTCCAGGTCGGGCGGGGCCCGGCGACGCGCGGGGCGACCTGGCCGCCGGCGCGGTACACGGCGACGTTGTCCTGGGCCCCGTAGCCGTCCTGGCCGTACCCCTCGGGCCCGTAGCCCTCGGTGCCGTAGCCGTCGGGGCCGTACGGGTCCTGGCCGACCGGGAAGGCGCGGGTGTGCCCCTGCGCCTCCTCCCCGTAGCCGTCGGCGTACGGGGCGCCGTAGCCGGCCCGGTACGGCTCGCCGCCGTAGCCCGGGGCGTCGCCGCCCGGGGCGCCGTTGCCGGGGGCGCCGTTGCCGGGGTGCGCCTGGTACGGCGCGGTGAAGTACTCGGGCTCCCCCGTGGGCCCGCCGCCCGGCTGCTGCCGCGGCGGCGGGCCGGCGGGCGCGGACCATCCCTGCCGGGGGTCGGCGCCCCGCCCGTTGTCGTATCGATTGCCAGCCACGCCTCGACGGTACCTGCTCCGACTGACCGGCCGTCGGTTGATCAACGGCCGGGCACCGGATTGCAGCCGTCCTGTGACGAGGCCGGCTCCCGGTCCGCCGCGGGAGCGGGCCGGGAGCCGGTCAGCGGGAGGTCAGCGCTGGGCGCCGATGGCCGGGCCGTGCACGGTGACGGCCGGGGTCTCGCCGGCCGGGCAGCCGCCGGGGCCGGCGGTGGTGCGGACGGCGCCGACCGGCAGCAGCGTGCCGCAGGCGATCCGCAGGCCGCTGGGCAGCTCGTTGTCGGATTCCACGGTGGCACCGTCGCCGATCACCGCGCCGTCCAGCGAGGTGCGGGCGCCGATCACGGCGTACGCGCCGACGATGGAGTCCTTCACGTACGCGTCGGCCCCGATCACCGCGCCGGGCAGGATGACGCTGCCCTCGACGATCGCGCCGGCCTCGATCTCGGCGCCCTCGGAGACGACGGTGCCGTTGCTGAGGACGGCGCCCGGGTCGACCTGGGCACCGGGGAGCAGCAGGGCCTCACCGGTCGGGCCCGGGACGGCCGGGGAGTCGACCTTGCCGAGCACCAGGTCGGCGGAGCCGCGGACGAAGGCGCCCGGGGTGCCGAGGTCCAGCCAGTACGAGGTGTCGACGACACCGCGCAGCAGGGCGCCGGTGGAGAGCAGCTCGGGGAAGGTCTCGCGCTCGACGGAGACCTCGCGGCCGGGCGGAATCCGGTCGATCACCGAACGGGTGAAGACGTAGCAGCCCGCGTTGACCTGGTCGGTGACGATCTGCTCCGGGGTCTCCGGCTTCTCCAGGAACTCCAGCACCCGGCCGTTCCCGTCGGTGGGCACCAGGCCGAAGGCGCGCGGGTCCTCGACCCGGGTCAGGTGGAGGGTGACGTCGGCGCCGGCGGCGACGTGGCCGTCCCGCAGGGCGGCGATGTCGAGGCCGGAGAGGATGTCGCCGTTGAAGACCAGGACGGGCTCGTCGGGGCCGCAGGTGAGGCCGGAGGCGGCGTTGCGGATGGCGCCGCCGGTGCCCAGCGGCTCCCGCTCGGTCAGGTAGACCAGCTCGATGCCGTACGGGCTGCCGTCCTGGAAGTGGTCCTCGAAGACCTCGGCCAGGTAGGAGGTGGCGAGCACGACCCGGGTCACCCCGGCCGCGGCCGCCCGCGCCAGCTGGTGCGCGATGAACGGGACACCCGCGACGGGAAGCATCGGCTTGGGCGTGTGGGTGGTCAGCGGGCGCAGCCGGGTGCCCTTGCCACCGACCAGCATGATCGCCTCGGTCATGGTGTGAGCTTCTCCCCTTGTTCCGGTACCGGCTCGGCCCGTGGGTGGCCGGTGTCGTTGTTTCGACGCAGTAGCTGGCCCCGGCCGCGGCCGTCCAGCAGCGGACCCGCGGACCGCGTGTCCAGCGCCTACTGTATTTCCTCCCGAGGCGCCCCCTGTTGCACCGTCCCCGATTGTGTCTTCCCGACAAAAGAGGCGGCCCGGAGCGCTCCGGTGTCAGGGCAGCAGCCACCCCGCGGCGGGCTGGGTCCCCGCGGCGGTTCCGCCGCTGTTCCACAACTGGGTGACACGCGCGGCGGGCAGTGCCTGGTTCCAGACCTGCACGTTCGAAACGGCGCCGTCCCAGAAGTCCGTCCAGGTGTTCTTCCACCGGGTGCGGCCGATCTGCAGCGGGCCGGTGGTCTGCCAGATCCCCGACACGGAGGTGGTCTGGGCGGGAGTCCCGTTGACGTACAGCTGGATCTTCTTGGCGCCGGCATCGTACACGCCGGTGAGCATCACCCACTGGCCGGTGGTGGCCTGGCCGGTGGAGAAGGCCTGGCGGCTGGTGCTGTCCTCGCCGCCGGCGGCGGTCTGCACCTTGAACACCCACTGGTTGTGGGTGCCCCAGTAGTCGCGTCCCAGGTAGAAGGAGTAGTAGCTGCCGGTGCCCTGGCTGACGACGGCACGCGCCCCGGCGGCCGCGTCGTTCCGGACGACCGCGGAGACGGTGAAGCTCTTGGAGGTGTCGACCACCGCGCTCGACGTCTGCGCCCAGCCGCTCGCGCTGCCGTGCAGGAGCAGGGCCGGGCCGGTGTGACCGGGGGCGGTGCCGACGGTGGCGGCCGCGGCGAGGGCGGCCGGGCGGCCGCCGCGGACGTCCTCCAGCCGTGCGGTGGCGGCGGACCGGCTCGCGGAGGGGCTGCCGGTCGGGGAGGCCGACGGCGAGGCCGGGGCGGAGGTGGCGGGCGAGCCGGACGGAGGTGCGCCCGAGGAGCCCGGAGCGGCGCTGGAGGGGCCGTCCACGGCGATGGTGGCGGCCGCGGTGGGCTCGGCGGCCTGCGGCCCGCTGCCGCCGTTCTGGCGCAGCAGGAGGGCCGTGGCGACGATGCCGCCGACGGCCAGCACGGCGGCCACCGCGCCGCCGATCCGGAGCAGCCTGCGGCGCTGTCGCTGCCGTTCGTTGGCCTCGGCGAGGGCGGCCCAGTCCGGTGTCGGGCTGCCGGACGGGACGGTCCCCACGGGGGGCAGGTACACGGGTCGCCCGCCCCCTGCCGCACCGCCCCCGTCCGGCGGGCCCACCGGCCCGGGTATGCCGCTGCCGGTGTGCGCTGTGCCCCCGCCGTCGCTCATGGGCGCACATGCTAGGGCATGTCATGCCCCCGGACGGTGGGCGGACGTGCGCCGGCCCCGTGCGCCGGGAGGGCGCACGGGGCCGGTGCGGTGGTGCCGGGGTGTCAGGCCTCGACGCGCTCGGGCTCGGGCTCGACCGGCTGGGCCTTGACGGAGTCGAGCAGCAGCTGGGCCACGTCGACGACCTTCAGGTGCTCCTTGGCCGCGCCCTCGTTCTTCTTGCCGTTGACCGAGTCGGACAGCATGACGAGGCAGAACGGGCAGGCGGTGGAGACGATGTCCGGGTTGAGGGACAGCGCCTCGTCCACGCGCTCGGTGTTGATGCGCTTGCCGATCCGCTCCTCCATCCACATCCGCGCGCCGCCGGCGCCGCAGCAGAAGCCGCGCTCCTTGTGGCGGTGCATCTCCTGCTGGCGCAGACCCGGGACCTTGTCCATGATCTCGCGCGGCGGGCTGTAGACCTTGTTGTGGCGGCCCAGGTAGCAGGGGTCGTGGTAGGTGATCAGGCCCTCGACGGGGTTGACCGGGATCAGCTTGCCCTCGTCGATGAGGTGCTGCAGCAGCTGGGTGTGGTGGATGACCTCGAAGTGGCCGCCCAGCTGCGGGTACTCGTTGGCGATGGTGTTGAAGCAGTGCGGGCAGGTGGCTACGATCCGCTTGACCGGGGCGTCCTCGAGCGCGGCGTTCAGCGTCTCGACGTTCTGCGCGCCGAGCATCTGGAAGAGGAACTCGTTGCCCAGGCGGCGGGCGGAGTCACCGGTGCAGGACTCCTCCTTGCCGAGGATGGCGAACTTCACGCCCGCGGTGTGCAGCAGCTCGGCGAAGGCCTTGGTGGTCTTCTTGGCGCGGTCCTCCAGGGCGCCGGCGCAGCCGACCCAGTAGAGGTACTCGACCTCGGCGGGGTCGATGTCCTCGCCGATCACCGGCACCTCGATGCCGGTCTCCTTCTTGAGCTCCTTGACCCAGTCGAGGCGGGCCTTGGTGGCCATGCCCCACGGGTTGCCCTTGTTCTCCAGGTTCTTGAGCATCGTCCCGGCCTCGGTCGGGAAGGAGCTCTCGATCATGACCTGGTAGCGGCGCATGTCGACGATGTGGTCGATGTGCTCGATGTCGACCGGGCACTGCTCGACGCAGGCGCCGCAGGTGGTGCAGGACCACAGCACGTCCGGGTCGATGACACCGCCCTCCTCGGCGGTGCCGATCAGCGGGCGCTCGGCCTCGGCGAGGGCCGCGGCGGGGACGTCCTTCAGCTGCTCGGAGGTGGCCTTCTCCTCGCCCTCCATGTCCTTGCCGCCGCCGGCGAGCAGGTAGGGGGCCTTGGCGAAGGCGTGCTCGCGCAGGCTCATGATCAGCAGCTTGGGCGAGAGTGGCTTGCCGGTGTTCCAGGCGGGGCACTGCGACTGGCAGCGGCCGCACTCGGTGCAGGTGGAGAAGTCGAGGATGCCCTTCCAGGAGAAGTGCTCGACCTGGGAGACGCCGAAGACGGCGTCGTCGGCCGGGTCCTCGAAGTCGATCGGCTCGCCGCCGCTGGTCATCGGGCGCAGGGCGCCGAGCGCGGTACCGCCGTCCTCCTCGCGCTTGAAGTAGATGTTGAAGAACGCGAGGAAGCGGTGCCAGGCCACACCCATGGAGGGGTTGATGCCGATGGTGGTCGCCCACGCGAAGGAGATGCAGATCTTCAGCATCGCGAAGAGGTAGATCAGGTTGGTCAGCGTCGCGGTGGACAGACCGTTGAAGGCCAGCACCAGCGGGTACGAGACCAGGTACGTCGGGTCGTAGGAGCCGACGCCCTCCAGGGCACCCTCCAGGCCGCGCAGCATCATGATGCAGAGGCCGATGCCGAGGATGGTGTACTCGACGTAGAAGGCCTGCCAGGCGATCGAGCCGGCGAAGCGGGACTTGCGGCCGGCCCGGGACGGCAGGCTGAGCAGCCGGATCACGATCAGCGCCAGGATGCCGAGCGTGGTGAGGGTGCCGATGAGCTCGACGAAGATGTTCCAGGGCAGCCAGTGACCGATGACCGGCAGCACGAACTCGGCGTCGAAGAGCTGACCGAAGGCGTTCACCAGGGTGAGCACCAGCGAGAAGAAGCCGACGGCCACGAACCAGTGGGCGACGCCGACGACGCCCCACCGGTTCATCCGGGTGTGCCCGAGGAACTCGGTCGCCACCGTCTTCACCCGGCCGACCGGTTGCCCGGTGCGGGTGCCGTCCGGCTGGCCGGTCTTCACGACCTTGTAGATGTACGCGGCCGCCCGGGCGGCGAGCGCAGTGCCGATCACAGTGGTGACCAGCGAGATGACGATCGCTGCTAGCTGCATCGGCTCTCCGTCTCCAGCGGCTCTGTCAAGGGAATCGATTCGAGTGTACTGGTCGGTAACTTATCGACCCAACGCCCGGACATTACCGTTCCGTAGCACCTGTCCAGAAGATGCTCAAGGTATGGCGACAGTCACTAAGGACATACTCACCCATTCGGCGGCACCTGCCAGGGACGGCACTCCGCGGATGCGCAGACCAGCCTCGCAACCCACCCCCTGACTCCAGCCGCGCAGCAAAGTTGAGCGACACCGACTCATGGCTGTTGACGCTGCCCGGTCGGTCATGCATGCTTGAGCCCGTAACGCTCAACTTCTCCGTGGAGGTATCTACGATGGCACGCGCGGTCGGCATCGACCTCGGTACGACGAACTCTGTCGTCAGTGTTCTTGAGGGCGGTGAGCCCACGGTCATCACCAACGCCGAGGGCGCTCGGACCACGCCGTCCGTCGTCGCCTTCGCCAAGAACGGTGAGGTCCTGGTGGGTGAGGTCGCCAAGCGCCAGGCGGTCACCAACGTGGACCGGACCATCCGGTCGGTCAAGCGCCACATGGGCACCGACTGGAAGATCAACCTGGACGGCAAGGACTTCAACCCCCAGCAGATCTCCGCCTTCATCCTGCAGAAGCTGAAGCGGGACGCGGAGGCCTACCTGGGCGAGACGGTCACCGACGCCGTCATCACCGTCCCGGCGTACTTCAACGACTCCGAGCGCCAGGCCACCAAGGAGGCCGGCGAGATCGCGGGCCTCAACGTCCTGCGCATCGTCAACGAGCCGACCGCCGCCGCCCTGGCGTACGGCCTCGACAAGGACGACCAGACCATCCTGGTCTTCGACCTCGGCGGCGGCACGTTCGACGTGTCCCTGCTGGAGATCGGCGACGGCGTCGTCGAGGTGAAGGCCACCAACGGTGACAACCACCTCGGTGGTGACGACTGGGACCAGCGCGTCGTCGACCACCTGGTGAAGACCTTCCAGGCCGGCCACGGCGTCGACCTGTCCAAGGACAAGATGGCCGTCCAGCGCCTCCGCGAGGCGGCCGAGAAGGCCAAGATCGAGCTGTCCTCGTCCTCCGAGACCTCGATCAACCTGCCCTACATCACGGCCTCCGCCGAGGGCCCGCTGCACCTGGACGAGAAGCTCACCCGGGCCCAGTTCCAGCAGCTGACCGCGGACCTGCTCGAGCGCTGCAAGCACCCGTTCCACAACGTCATCAAGGACGCCGGCATCGCGCTGTCCGAGATCGACCACGTGGTCCTGGTCGGCGGCTCGACCCGCATGCCGGCCGTCGCCGAGCTCGTCCGCGAGCTGACCGGCGGCAAGGACGCCAACAAGGGCGTCAACCCCGACGAGGTCGTCGCCATCGGCGCGTCCCTCCAGGCCGGTGTCCTCAAGGGCGAGGTCAAGGACGTCCTGCTGCTCGACGTCACCCCGCTGTCCCTCGGCATCGAGACCAAGGGCGGCATCATGACCAAGCTGATCGAGCGCAACACCACGATCCCGACCAAGCGCTCCGAGATCTTCACCACGGCCGAGGACAACCAGCCCTCCGTGCAGATCCAGGTCTACCAGGGCGAGCGCGAGATCGCGGCGTACAACAAGAAGCTCGGCATGTTCGAGCTGACCGGCCTGCCGCCGGCGCCGCGCGGCCTGCCGCAGATCGAGGTCACCTTCGACATCGACGCCAACGGCATCATGCACGTGGCCGCGAAGGACCTCGGCACCGGCAAGGAGCAGAAGATGACCGTCACCGGCGGCTCCTCGCTGCCGAAGGACGAGGTCGACCGCATGCGCCGCGAGGCCGAGCAGTACGCGGACGAGGACCACAAGCGCCGCGAGGCCGTGGAGACCCGCAACCAGGGCGAGCAGCTCGTCTACTCGACCGAGAAGTTCATCGCCGACAACGCCGACAAGCTGCCCGCCGACGTCAAGACCGAGGTCGAGACCGCCATCGGCGAGCTCAAGGAGGCGCTGAAGGGCGAGGACATCGCCGCCATCCGCGAGGCCACCGAGAAGGTCTCCACCACCGCCCAGAAGCTCGGCGCCGCGCTCTACGCGCAGGCCGACGCCGCCGGTGCGGCCGGTGCCGACGAGGCCGCGGGCGCCAAGGACGACGACGTGGTCGACGCCGAGATCATCGACGACGAGAAGCCCAAGGGCGGTGCCGCATGACGGAGAAGGCGCAGGGCGGCGAGCCCGGCGACGACTCCGCCGAGGAGGCCGTCCTCAAGGCCGCCGAGGAGGCTGTGGCGGGCGCCGACGAGCTCGCCGCGGCCAAGCGCGAGGCGAGCGAGCGCACCGCGGACCTGCAGCGGCTCCAGGCCGAGTACCAGAACTACCGCAAGCGGGTCGAGCGCGACCGTCTGACGGTCCGGGAGATCGCCGTCTCCAACATCCTGGAGTCGCTGATCCCGGTGCTGGACGACATCGGCCGGGCCCGCGACCACGGCGAGGTGACGGGCGGCTTCAAGTCGGTCGCCGAGTCGCTGGAGACCGTGGTCGCCAAGCTGGGCCTCCAGCAGTTCGGCAAGGAGGGCGAGCCCTTCGACCCGACGCTGCACGAGGCGCTGATGCACAGCTACTCCTCGGACGTCACCGAGGACACCTGCGTGCAGATCCTCCAGCCGGGCTACCGGATCGGCGAGCGGATCATCCGCCCGGCGATGGTCGCGGTCGCGGAGCCCCAGCCGGGCACCCAGACCACGTCCGCCCCGGACGCCGACAAGCCGGAGTCCGCCAAGGGTGACGGTGCGGCGGACAGCTGACAATCTGTGTGCTGCGGAGTCGCGCACCGACATCGTCGGGGTGCGACTCCGCAGCGCCGTGCAGACACATTTCGGGAGGTGGCGGCAGCCATGAGCACCAAGGACTACGTGGAGAAGGACTACTACAAGGTCCTCGGCGTGCCCAAGGACGCCACCGCAGCCGAGATCAAGAAGACCTACCGCAAGCTGGCCCGCGAGTTCCACCCCGACGCCAACAAGGGTGACGCCAAGGCCGAGGAGCGGTTCAAGGACATCTCCGAGGCGTACGACGTCCTCTCGGACGAGAAGCGCCGCAAGGAGTACGACGAGGCCCGCAGCCTGTTCGGCAACGGCGGCTTCCGCCCCGGCGGCGGCGGCAACTACAACTTCGACTTCGGCGACCTGTTCTCCGGCTCCGGCGGGGGCGGCGGGGGCGGGATCGGCGACGTCTTCGGCGGCCTGTTCAACCGCGGCGGCCGGCAGGCCCAGCCGCGGCGCGGCGCCGACGTCGAGACCGAGGTGACGCTCGCCTTCGTCGAGGCGGTGGACGGTGCCACCGTGCCGCTGCGGATGACCAGTCAGGCCCCGTGCCGCGCCTGCGCCGGCACCGGTGCGAAGGCCGGCACCACCCCGCGGGTCTGCCCGACCTGCGTCGGCGCCGGCACCGTCAGCCGCGGCCAGGGCGCCTTCGCGCTGTCCGACCCGTGCCGCGACTGCAAGGGCCGCGGCATGATCGTCGACGACCCCTGCACCGTCTGCCACGGCAGCGGCCGCGCCTCCTCCGCCCGCACCATGCAGGTCCGCATCCCGGCCGGTGTCCAGGACGGCCAGCGCATCCGCCTCAAGGGCAAGGGCGCCCAGGGCGAGCGGGGCGGCCAGCCCGGCGACCTCTACGTCACCGTGCACGTGGACGAGCACCCGGTCTTCGGCCGCAAGGCGGACAACCTCACGGTGACCGTGCCGGTCACCTTCCCAGAAGCGGCTCTCGGCGGGACGATCGAGGTCCCGACCCTGAACGGCCCCTCGGTGAAGCTCAAGCTGCCGGCCGGCAGCGCCAACGGCCTCACCCTGCGGGCCCGCGGCAAGGGCGCCACCCGCAAGGACGGCACCCGCGGCGACCTGCTGGTCACCGTCGAGGTCGTCGTCCCCAAGCACGTCACCGGCGACGCGCTGACCGCACTGGAGCAGTACCGCGAGGCCACCGCCTCGGACGACCCGCGTGCCGCCCTCTTCAAGGCGGCGGAGGGAGCGTGACCAGATGACGACCCCCGACAGCCCGATCGGCCCCGGCATCGGCGGAGGCCTCCCCGGCGGGGCTGGGCGCCGCCCGTCCGGCGCGCGCGGCAACCCGGCTCCGCAGTACGTCCTGACCGAGGACACCCCGGTGTACGTGATCTCGGTCGCCGCGGAGCTCTCCGGTCTGCACCCGCAGACCCTGCGCCAGTACGACCGGATCGGCCTGGTCTCGCCCGACCGCACGGCGGGCCGCGGCCGCCGCTACTCGGCCCGGGACATCCAGCAGCTGCGGGAGGTCCAGCGCCTGTCCCAGGACGAGGGCATCAACCTGGCCGGCATCAAGCGGATCATCGAGCTGGAGAACCAGGTCACCGCCCTGCAGGCCCGAGTCGCGGAGCTGGCCGACGCCCTCGACGGCGCGGCCACGGCGATCCAGCAGCGGGAGGCGGCGGTGCACGCCTCCTACCGCCGCGACCTGGTGCCGTACCAGCAGGTCCAGCAGTCCAGCGCACTGGTGGTCTGGCGCCCCAAGCGCTGACCCGCGGCACGTGCCGTTCCCCGGCCGCCGGTTCCCTCCTCCCGGGGGGTGCCGGCGGCCGGGTGTTTGATGAGAAGGTGCGGGTCTGACCGGCATCCCCGGGCGATGTGAATGTCCGGCGCGGCCGCTCCCCGCAGCTCCCGGGCGCCTATGATCCCCGGAGAAGCGGTAGCGGCCGCGCCGTACCGGTTTGACCGATGGCAAGGAGCCTGATGAGTGAGACCGACGAACCGGGCCTCACCCCACGCGGGCTGGGCGTCCTGTCGCACGAGGCCCGTCAGCTCTACCGCAGCGTCCTGAAGTCGCACGGCCGGGTGGCGCCCGCCGAGGAGGCCCCGGCCGACGGCAAGGCCCTCGACGAGCTGCTGGAGATCGGCCTGCTCGTCCCGGACACCGACGATCCGGACGTGCTGGTGGCCGTCGACCCCGAGCAGCTCTCCGCACGGCTGACCAACCTCTGGCAGCGGAAGGCCCTCGACCTGCTCCACCGGGCGGTGGCCCTGCCCGCCGACCTCCAGGACCTCGCCGAGGAGTTCCGCACCCCGCGCAAGGCCGGCGGCATCATCGAGTACGTCCACGGCAAGGTGCTGATAAACCAGCGCCTGGGCCAGCTGGTCAGCGGCTGCACGGAGGAGATGCTGGCCGCCCAGCCCGGCGGCCCCCGCCCGCCCGAGGCGCTGGCCGGCGTGATCGCGCGGGATCTCGAAACACTGCGCCGCGGGGCGACCATTCGGACGATCTACCACCCGAGCACCCGGTATCACGCGCCCACCCGCGACTATGTCGCCTCGATAACCACGGCCGGGGGGCGGGTCCGCACCCTCGACGAGCCCTACACCAGATTGATCGTGATCGATCGGCGGACCGCGGTGATCCCGGTGGCCGAGGACCTCAACTTGGCCGCGTTCATTCACGATCAGGCGGTCATCAGCTACCTCATCGAGGAGGTCTTCGAGCGGAACTGGAGTCGGGCACTGGATTTTGACGGCTCACCGACAGTTCCGCCGCAGGTGGTTTCCCGGCTTCGGCAGACGATCGTCGATCTCATGCTCAAGGGAATCAATCACCGGGTCATCGCCAGGCGCCTGGGCATCAGCGAGCGCACCCTCGCCCGCCACATCGCCGAGATGCGCGAGGACTACCAGGTGGAGTCGCTGTTCCAGCTCGGCTACGTCCTCGCCCGCACGACCAAGGAATCACCGCCCGACCAGGGCGACTTCGGCTGACCGGTCGGCCCGGGCGCCCCGTCCCGCCCGGGATGCAGTGCCAGTGCCGCCCGTCACGTCCAGGCGGAGTCGTCCAGCAGCAACGTCGCACTGGAGACCTGCGAAGCAGCCACCGCGGGAGCCTCCGCGACATCCACGCCGCGGAGCGTCCACGCGCTGTCGGCGGCCGCCGGATTACTACCCGTCAATATCGCCGTACCCATGACAAGTGGCACGATCGCAAGCCGAACAAACCGGCGCATACGAGACATTGCGACCAATCCCTCCTCCGGTAATCCCTACCGAGTGAATAGAGAAGTCTCGAACATTGGCCCAAATCATGCCGCAACAGCACGGCCAGTGTCACGATCGGTGCATTCCCGCGGTGCGTCATCTCGATGCCAGGCAGCCATATGACACCACGTGCCGGTGGACTTGTCGGTCACGAACGTTGGACGATCAGCACGGTCACACCACATGTGCGGTGCCCGAGCAGCCACGACGGCACCGCCCCCCGACCACACCACAGCGGACCTCGCCTCGGGGCGAGCCGGACACCAATCGCTCGCCGGACGTCAGACCAGCCAGCGGCCAATCCCCGGAGTCGACATGAGTGAGCCCTACCTGCGCCACCGCACCGCCCACACCTCCGAGGGCCGGCGCGCACGGGTCTTCCTGGCAGCGCCGCTGATGCGGCTCACCGGCCCGGCCGACAGTGTGGTGACGCTGGCCAGCCGCACCCGGCTGACCACCCTTCGGACCACGCTGCTGCGCAGCGGCGCCGCGGTCTACAGCGCCCACCACAGCGATGCCTGGACGGTGGCCGGCCGCGCCCCCGAGCCGCGGGTGCCCTCCGACTTCCGCGCCCTGCAGACCGCGGACCTGGTCTTCGCGTACGTCGGCGCGCCGCTCTCGGCCGGGGTCAGCCTGGAGCTGGGCTGGGCGTCGGCGCTGCGCAAGCCGATCGTGCTGCTGGTGGACGAGGCGATCACCCACAACCCGCTGATCGCGACGATCGAGCAGGTGGCCCCGGTGCTGCCGCTGGTCTTCGACGACAGCTGGTCGCAGGACGCCCTGCAGCACACCGTGGAGACCGCGCTGGACTGGGCGGGCATGGCGCTCTCCCTGCGCGAGGGCTTCTGGACGGCCCCCGGCGAGCAGTTCCCGGTGCCGCGCCAGTCCAAGGGCGACTCGTTCGGCTACTGGTCCTCGGAGATCGCCACCGGCTGAGGTGGCGTCAGTCCGGCTGCTGCTCGGCGGCCCCGCCGCGCATCTGCCAGCCGAGCTGGAAGAGCGTCTCGGCGCCGTACAGCTCGCGCAGCCGGGCGATGTGGCCGGCGACCGTGCGCTCGCCGAGGCCGAGCCGGCCGGCGACCGTGCGCTGGGTCAGCCCCTGTGCCAGCAGCCTGCCGACCTGCTCGTGCACCGGCAGCCCCTTGCCGTCCTGGTGGACGGTCCGCCACTGGACCTGCTCCGCCCGGGCCCAGTCGCGCTCGAAGACGCCGACCAGGAAGGCGACCGCCGCCGGGTCCTCGACGAACGCCGCGCTGCTGTTGTCGGCGGCGGCGGGCAGCACCGCGATCCGGCGGTCGAAGATCAGCATCCGCACGAAGGGTTCCGCGAGGATGCGGAACCTGGCGCCGTGCTCGGTGAGGTCGGCGGCGTAGTCGGCGGTCGCCTCGTCCAGCCGCGCGCCGGGCTGGTAGACCGTCCGCAGGGTGGCACCGCGTGCCAGGAACTCCCGCGCCCGGTCCCTCCCGGCGGCCAGGTGCGCCGACGGCCGGGCACCGCCGGGCTGCAGCGCCAGCCCCTCCTCGCGGGCCTCCGCCTCGAGTTGCAGGATGCGGTGGCGGATCTGGCCGAAGCCGTGCACGTGCTGCACCTCGCTCGCCCGGTCCACCCGCGGCGGGGTGGCGTCGTAGGCCTGGACGAGGTCCTCCAGCGCGTCCGGCATCTCCTCCGCCTGCAGAAGCATCCTCGTGCCGGCCGAGCGGAGTTCGGCGCTGAGCCGGTTGCCGACCGTGCGCGGGCTGACGGCCGTCAGCGAGGCGTCCTCGCTGTGGTGGATCAGGAAGCCCAGCTGCACCAGCCTGAGCACGGCCGAGGGGTTCTCCTCCAGTGCCTCCCGGAACATGACGCGCCCGCCCTGGGCCAGCACAGCCCGGTAGAAGGCCCGCTCCTCCTCGTTCGGGAGCGCTCCCGTGCCGCCGTCAGCCATGCCGCTCTCCCCGTTCCGAGTGTCCCGCTGTGAAACAGCGCCCGGCGGCGGAAAACGTCACAGGGGGCATCCGGGCGGGCCGGACGGCCGCACCCGGCCGGTCAGTCACGGCGGCTCCCGCGCATCAGCCAGCCGAGCTGGAAGAGCGTCTGGGCACCGTACTTCTCGCGGAGGCGGGAGATGTGGGCGGCCACCGTGCGCTCGCTCAGGCCGAGCCTGGTGGCGACGGCGCGCTGGGTGAGGCCCTGGGCCAGCAGTCGGCCGACCCGGTGGCCGGCGGAGGCGGCGACCGCGGGGGCGTCGATCTCGGCCCACTGGACGACGTCGGCGCGGGCCCAGTCCCGGTCGAAGATCTTGACCAGCACGGACACCGCGGCCGGGTCGGAGATGAAGGCGGCGCGGCTGTAGTCGTTGGCGGCGGGAACGACCGCGACCTCGCGGTCGATGATCAGCATCCGCTCGAAGGGCTCGTCGAGGACGCGCAGGCCGGCGCCCTGCTCGGTGAGCTCGGCGGCGTAGCCGAGCGTCCAGGGCTCGGCGAGGACCTGCGGCTGGTAGAGGGTGCGCATCCGGGCGCCGCGCTGCACCAGGGCGATGTCCTGGGTGCGGGCGAGGGTGATGGTGGCCGGCTGGCGCGGGCCGGGCTGGGCGGTGAGGAGTTCCTGCTTGCAGTCGGAGACCAGCTCGGCGATCCGGTGGCGGATGCGCTCGCGGCCGTCGACGTAGGTGGCGCGCTGCGGGTCGTCGCTCTGCCGGGGCAGCGAGTCGTAGGCTCGGGTGAGGTGGTCCAGGTCGGCCGGGAGGCGTTCGGCCTTCCAGAGGAGGTCCGCGGCCGCGGAGCGCATCTCGGAGCCGATCCGTTCGCCGACCGCGCGCGGGCTGACCGCCACGTAGGCGCCGTCGATCAGGTTGGGGATGAGCAGGCCGACCGCCACGAGCTGGTCGACGGCCTCGCGGTCGCCCGCGGGGACGGTGGACAGCGGAATCCGACCGCCCTGTGCCAGGACGGAAAGGTAGAGCTCGCGGCCCGCCTCGTCGGGCAGTCCCGAGCCCCGGTCCATCGGTTCCGCAGCCACCTCGAACTCTCCCTGCCGAACTTTCCCCTCGGTGTCGGATCATGATCTCAACAAGTTCGGATCGGGAGGGATTCGGTACCCCGTTTCGACGCGTCCCCCGGTCCGGCGCGCACGGAGCGCGCCGGACCGGGGGACCCGTCATGTCACGCCGTTGCCGAAGGCGCTTCCAGCGAGGCGGAGCAGCAACGCCTCGCCGACTCCGGTACCGGGGGCCATCACCACACATGGCGTCCCGGCCGGCGCTCTTCCCCCCGCGGCGGCGGTGCCGTGCACTGCCGCCCACACTGAAGAGCAAGTCGCCGTCCTCGGGCTGCGGTGGCCCGGACGACCTGGCGTGGTTCCACCCTCACAGCGTGATGGCCGGGTCACAAGTGGCCACCGCCTGCAGGTTTCCGCAAGTGCAGGAACTTGCAGTCTTCGGCCGCCGCACCGGAACGGAAATCTCCGGTCCGCCGGAGTTCCCGGGTGTCCGACCGGCGTGCGGTGCCTACCGAACGTCCATTGGGCGTCCAGGAGGCCTCCACACGGACGATCCCCCCCTTGCCGGGAATTCGTCCGCCGCACGCCCGACGGGCCGCCCGATCGCACATCCGAGCGAATCTGCCGTCCGGCCGCAGCGGCCCCCACCTGGACGGCAGCAGTCACGGACGGCGCCGACCCGCCACCGGCCGCCGCGGCCGCGCGGCGGCCGCCGGTGCAACGGGAATCCGGCCCGGACGATTCGGCCGGCCGGCACCGCGACCGGATTCCCGGAACACCGGAGCGGGCCGCCGAAAGGCATCACCGCAAAGGCGGTGAATTCCCCGGCGGCGTGTTCTCCGCCACGCCGCGGAAGGCTGCCGCATCGCACGCCGGTCCGCAACGGGAATCATTCATTCCCTGCGCCACTTTGACACGGATACGTCAAGGAAGGGCGGGTTTTCCGAACCGGAACGGCAGTGCGGCCAGCGTGCGCAGCGCCACCACCGCCCACGCCCCGAGCAGCAGCCCGTAGAGCAGTGCACCGAGCCCGGCGAACCCCCCGAAGCCGGTGTGCCGGGACAGCGCGGCCATCCCGGTGACCAGCGTCCCGACCGGGAAGGTGAACGCCCACCAGGTCATCGCGAACGGCATTCCGGCGCGGCCCGCCCGCAGGTTCGCGGCGCCGGCCAGGCAGAGCCAGAGCAGTGCGAAGCCCAGCACCACCACGCCGTACAGCACGGACAGCACCCGGCCGGACCCGGCCAGGGCGGGGGCCGCCGTCCGCGCGGCGTCGGCGAGCCCTCCGGCGGCGGTGGCGGACTGCCCCAGCGGGCCGAGCACCAGGAACAGCGAGGGCGTCAGGGCCGGGGCGAGCCGCCCCTGCAGCAGGCCGGCGAAGACCACCGGCAGGACGAGCAGCACCCCGAGCAGACCCGCGCCGAACAGGGCGCACGCGCCGTAGAGCAGGGCCGGCTGCCAGGCCTGCGGCAGGTGCGGCACCAGCGCCGCGCCGGCCGAGGCCGCCACCAGCGGGGCGACGGCCGGCAGCAGCCAGGTCGGGTTCGCCTCGCGCAGCGCCATCCGGTGCCTGGTGATCATCAGATAGGGGATGCCCGCGGCGACCGCGACCGCGTACACCGTGCCGAGGCACCACAGCACCAGGTCGACGGCGAGGGCCGGGCCGGCGCCGATCACCGCGCCGCCGGCCACCAGGGTGGCGTGCCCGACGGCGAGCAGCGCCATCGGCGGGCAGCCCTGGAACACCGCGGCGGCCGGCTCCTCCAGCAGTTGGGCCCGGACCACCGCCGGGCGCCGCACCAGTTGCACGGCCCGGGCGGCCGCCACCGCGAGCAGTACCGGGACGGCCGGCAGCCAGAGCACCGCCGCGAGGACCGTCCGGCCGGGCACGCCCGCCGGGAGGACGGCGGCTCCGGTGGCGGTGATCGCGGTGCCCATGACGGCGGCGTACCAGTTCGGCCCGAGCCGGCCGAGGCCCGGGCGTGTGGCGGTGGGCCTCGGTTCCTCCGGCAGCACGTCATCGGGCTGCGGCAGGTCGAGCGGGGCGGCGCCGCCGGGCGGCGCGGGGCGGGTGGGGGCGATGAGGGTGGACACACCGGCAGCCTCCGGTGCCGGGCGCCCGGGCGGTAGCGGGCGGCGGCCTATGAGGACATAACCTGGCCCTATGCCTCTCTCCTCGCGGGTCCCCGACATCGGCGCCCTGGAGCTCCTGCTGGCGGTCGCCCGGCTGGGCAGCGTGGGCCGGGCCGCCGCGGAGCTGGGGGTGAGCCAGCCGGCCGCCAGCGCCCGCATCCGGGGCATGGAGCGGCAGATCGGCGTGGCGCTGCTGGAGCGCTCGCCGCGCGGGTCGCGCCCCACCGAGGCCGGGCTGCTGGTGGTCGAGTGGGCCCGCAGCGTGGTGGAGGCCGCGCAGGCACTGGACGCCGGGATCGACGCACTGCGCGGACGGCGGGACGCCCGGCTGGTGGTGGTCGCGAGCCTGACCGTCGCCGAGTACCTCATGCCGGGGTGGCTGCTCGCCCTGAACCAGGTCAGCCCGGAGACCGCGGTGACCCTGCGGACGGCCAACTCCGCCGACGTCGCGGCGCACGTGCTGGCGGGCGACGCCGACCTCGGCTTCGTCGAGGGCGCCGGCACGCCGGCGGGGCTGTCGGGGGCGGTGGTGGCGGCCGACCGGCTGGTGGTCGTGGTGGCGCCGAAGCACCCGTGGGCCCGCCGCCGCAGGCCGCTGACCGGGGCCGAGCTGGCGGCCACCCCGCTGGTGCTGCGCGAGCCGGGCTCGGGTACCCGCGAGGTGCTCGACCAGGCGCTGGCGCCGCACGGCGGGACGGCGCCGCCGCGGCTGGAGCTGGCCTCGTCCACCGCGCTGAAGGCGGCGGCGATGACCGGCGCCGGGCCGGTCTGCCTCTCCGAGCTGGCCGTGGTGGAGGAGCTGGCCACCCGTCGACTGGTGGCGGTGCCGGTGGAGGAGGGCCTGGACCTGCACCGGCCGCTGCGGGCGGTCTGGCCGGTCGGCCGGCGGCCCGCGGGCCCGGCCCGGCTGCTGCTGGGGCTGACCAGGGAGCCGTCCCGGCGCGGGTGAACAGCGGGTGACGGGACCCGGATCTGCTGGACGGGGAAAGTTGAGTGGAATAGACTCAACTTATTGCATGCTGTACAAGTCAGACCCGGACAGCCCGGTCTGTCGGAGTCGCCCCAGACCCTCCCGGAAGGAGCACGCCACCAGTGGATGCCGGCAAGTTCACCAGCAGGACGCAGGACGCCCTGTCAGCCTCGATCCGGCAGGCCAGCGCCGCAGGCAACCCGGACGTCAAGCCGGTGCACGTCCTGCTGGCACTGCTGGAGCAGCCGGACGGCATCGCCCGCCCGCTGCTCGAGGCCGTCGGGGCGGACGCGGCGCGGGTGGCCGCCGCCGCCCGCCAGCAGCTCGCCGCCCTGCCGACCGCACAGGGCTCGACCGTCGCCGCCCCGCAGCTGGCGCGCGACACCCTCGCCGTGCTCCAGGAGGCCGGCAAGCGCGCCGCCGACCTGGACGACCAGTACCTCTCCACCGAGCACCTGATGGTCGGCCTCGCCGCCGAGGGCGGTGCGGTCGCCGACCTGCTGAAGCAGAACGGCGCCACCCCCAAGGCCCTGCTGGCCGCGTTCAAGGACGTCCGCGGCAGCGCCCGGGTCACCTCCGCCGACCCGGAGGGCACCTACAAGGCGCTGGAGAAGTACGGCACCGACCTGACCAAGGCCGCCCGCGACGGCAAGCTCGACCCGGTGATCGGCCGGGACACCGAGATCCGCCGGGTCGTCCAGGTGCTGTCCCGCCGCACCAAGAACAACCCGGTGCTGATCGGCGAGCCCGGCGTCGGCAAGACCGCCGTCGTCGAGGGCCTCGCCCAGCGGATCGTCGCCGGGGACGTCCCGGAGTCGCTGCGCGGCAAGCGCCTGGTCGCCCTCGACCTCTCGGCGATGGTGGCCGGCGCGAAGTTCCGCGGCGAGTTCGAGGAGCGCCTGAAGGCCGTCCTGTCCGACATCAAGGACAGCGACGGCCAGGTCATCACCTTCATCGACGAGCTGCACACCATGGTCGGCGCGGGCGCCGGCGGCGACTCCGCGATGGACGCGGGCAACATGCTCAAGCCCATGCTGGCCCGCGGCGAGCTGCGGATGGTCGGCGCCACCACGCTCGACGAGTACCGCGAGCGGATCGAGAAGGACCCGGCCCTGGAGCGCCGCTTCCAGCAGGTGCTGGTCGGCGAGCCCTCGGTCGAGGACACCATCGCCATCCTGCGCGGCCTCAAGGGCCGCTACGAGGCCCACCACAAGGTGGAGATCTCGGACGCGGCGCTGGTCGCCGCGGCCACCCTCTCCAACCGCTACATCACCGCCCGCTTCCTGCCGGACAAGGCCATCGACCTGGTCGACGAGGCCGCCTCCCGGCTGCGCATGGAGATCGACTCCTCCCCGGTGGAGATCGACGAACTCCAGCGCGCCGTCGACCGGTTGCGGATGGAGGAGCTGGCGCTGGAGAAGGAGTCGGACGCCGCCTCGGTCGACCGGCTGGCCCGCCTGCGCCGCGATCTCGCCGACAAGCAGGAGCACCTGAGCGTGCTCACCGCCCGGTGGGAGCAGGAGAAGAAGTCCCTCAACCGGGTCGGTGAGCTGAAGGAGCGCCTCGACGGCCTCCGGGTCTCCCTCGAACGCGCCCAGCGCGACGGCGACTTCGAGCGCGCCTCCAAGCTGATGTACGCCGAGGTCCCGGCCGCCGAGCGCGAGCTCGCCGAGGCGCAGGACCGCGCCGCGGACGAGCCGAACGCCACCATGGTCAAGGAGCAGGTCGGCCCGGACGATGTCGCCGACGTGGTCGCCTCCTGGACGGGCATCCCGGCCGGCCGCCTGATGGAGGGCGAGAGCGCCAAGCTGCTGCGGATGGAGGAGGAGATCGGCCGCCGCCTGATCGGCCAGGCCGAGGCCGTCACCGCGGTCTCCGACGCGGTGCGCCGGACACGCTCCGGCATCGCCGACCCGGACCGCCCGACCGGCTCCTTCCTGTTCCTCGGCCCGACCGGCGTCGGCAAGACCGAGCTCGCCAAGGCGCTCGCCGACTTCCTGTTCGACGACGAGCGGGCGATGGTCCGCATCGACATGAGCGAGTACGGCGAGAAGCACTCGGTCTCCCGCCTGGTCGGCGCCCCGCCCGGGTACGTCGGCTACGAGGAGGGCGGCCAGCTCACCGAGGCCGTCCGGCGCCGCCCGTACAGCGTGGTGCTGCTGGACGAGGTGGAGAAGGCCCACCCCGAGGTCTTCGACGTGCTGCTGCAGGTGCTGGACGACGGGCGGCTCACCGACGGCCAGGGCCGCACGGTGGACTTCCGCAACGCGATCCTGATCCTCACCTCCAACCTGGGCAGCCAGTTCCTGGTCGACCCGACCACGCCGGAGGGGCGGAAGAAGGACCTCGTCCTGGAGTCGGTGCGCACGGCCTTCAAGCCGGAGTTCCTCAACCGCCTCGACGACATCGTGGTCTTCGACCCGCTGGGCACCGGCGAGCTCAGCCGGATCGTCGACCTGCAGGTGTCCCGGCTGGCCGACCGGCTGCGCGACCGCCGGCTCACCCTGGAGGTCACCGAGGCCGCCCGGGACTGGCTGGCGCTCACCGGCTACGACCCGGCGTACGGCGCCCGGCCGCTGCGCCGCCTGGTGCAGTCCGCGATCGGCGACCAGCTCGCGAAGGAGATCCTCTCCGGCCGGGTGCACGACGGCGACACCGTCCTGGTCGACCGGGACGAGGAGCACGACCGGCTCTCGGTCGGGCCCAGGGCGTCGCTGGTGAAGTGAGCCGGGGCGCACCGGTGGAGTGAGCCGGGGGCGCGGCACTGCCGGCCCGGGCAGCGGGGTCCGCCCCGTCGTCCGGGCCGGTCGGCGTCTCAGCCGCCGACCAGCCGGGTGAGCTTCGCGGTCTGCTCGGCCACCGACTTCCGGTAGGCGGTCAGCTTCTCCTGGTTGGCCGCGATCAGCTGATGCTGGTAGCCGGCCGCGACCGCGAACCAGATGCCGGCCAGGTTGCTGTCGGCGGTGCAGCGCTCGTCCGCGGTGGCGGCGGCCAGCTCCTCCGGGGTCGGCCGGCCCGGCCCGTGGTAGCGCGTGACCAGGCCCTCCGGGGTCACGTCCGGGAAGCCCGCGGCCTTCATGCAGTCGGTCCAGGCCCGGGTGGCGCCGACCACCCGCCCGTCCCGGCCGGTCGCCTCCAGCGACTGCCCGAACAGGCCCTTCACCAGCTCGGACCCGGAGGTGTCGGACGGCTGGACGGCGGCCAGCGCCTTCTTCACGCACTCCTGGGTCGCCGCGCCCTCCGCCTCGGAGGCGGGCGGCTTCGGAGCCTTGGGCGGGGCGGTGGGCACCGGGCCGTGGAAGCCCTGGACGGCGGCGATCTCCGCCCGCAGGTAGCCGAAGGCGCCGGCCGGCATGGCGGACGCGTCGGACACCTGTCCGCTGCTGCTCTCGAAGGCGTCGTCCCTCGTGAAGGCGGTGTAGCCGGCCGTGTGCATGCAGTCGGCGGTCAGCGCGCGGACGGCCTGCTGCTGGCGGGCGTCCTGGTCGCGGTCGAGCCCGTACGCGGACAGCGGGAGCGCCACCATGCCCTCCCGGCCGGACGGCGGCGGTGCGGGCGAGCCGACCGCGGGCGGGGTGAGCGCCGGGGCGGCGCTCCCGCCGCCGGAGCACCCGGCCAGCGCCAGCGCCGCCAGCGCGGCCGCGGCCCTCCCGGCCCCCGTCACGACCGCACCGCGCTGCCCTGCCGGCCCGGGGCCCCGTCCCGCTTGGCGCGGGCGAGCCGGTGCAGCTCCGCCCCCTGCGCCTCGGACAGCTGCCAGGTGTGGGCGAGCAGCCGGAGCGTGGAGATCCGCGGGCAGGACACCCCGCGCTCCAGGTCCCGGATCGACCGCACGCTCATTCCGGACGCCGCGCCCAGCTCCTCCTGGGTCATTCCCCGGTCCAGCCGGAGGCTGCGCAGCAGCGCCCCCAGCCGGTCCGGTACCGCCCCCGACTCGGACTCCCCCACCGACGACTCCCCCATCCACCGACGAAACCCAACCAGACGTCCGGCGGCGGGTTTTGGCGCCGCCGAGATGGTTGCACCGCAAACTAACCGCGGCGGCGGCGGGCGGCAACGCGTTCCGATCACCCGGCGCGTGACATGCATCACTCAAGAGCTGGGTTTGCCGTCGGCCGTCGGCTGTTCCGCCGCCGAACGTCCGGTCAACCGCCTGGCCGCCCGACGGGGCTGTTGCGAAGATCCGGTCGACCACGACCGACCCCCGCCGGCCCGGCCGGCCACGCAACAGGAACGGTGACCGCATGACACGCCGCTGGAAGCAGGCCGCCCTCACCCCGGCGGCCGCCGCCGTACTCGCCCTGGCCCTGCCCGCGACCGACGCCTCCGCCATCAACCGGGTGAACTGCGCCGGCCGGACGGACTTCGTCAACATCTACAACTACGGCTGGTCCGGCCACCTGTGCTTCGCCAACGCGGGCTACGCCGACGTGACGATCTACAACGTCGACAACATCTACTCCGGCAACAACCTGCTGTACTACTACACCAGCATCAACGGCGGGGTCACCCGGCACCTCGACCCGTGGACCTGGGAGGACGACCGCTACTACGACAACGGTGCCCAGGGCACCGTGCGGTGGTTGCAGATCTTCTGAACTGCCGGGCCGCCCGGCGGCGGCCGGACCCGCCGCCGCCGCCGGGAGCCCCTGTGCCCTGGGCCTCGGATGAGGCAGGATGGGACATGGAAGGGCGGCCTCTCATTGCCGACCACCCCCGTGCTTTGAGACTTGAGGATCACCATGAGCATCGACCCGTCGTCCATCCCGTCGTTCGGCGCCCCCCAGGGGCCGCAGGGCGGTCAGCCCGGCGGCGCCCCGGCCGGCCCCCCGCCGGTGATCGTGCCGGACCAGAACCTGGTGGCCCAGCTGCTCGACCAGATGCAGCTGAAGCACGTGGTGGACGAGGAGGGCGACCTCACCGCCCCCTGGGAGGGCTTCCGCGTCTACTACATGTTCCGCGGCGACCAGAAGGAGCTCTTCGCGGTCCGCGCCTTCTACGACCGCGCGTACCCGCTGGAGCGCAAGGGCGAGATCCTCGACCTGGTCGACGAGTGGAACCGCGAGACCCTCTGGCCGAAGGTCTACACCCACACCCACGAGGACGGCGTCGTCCGTCTGATCGGCGAGTCCCAGATGATCGTCGGCACCGGCGTGAGCCTGGAGTACTTCGTCACCACCACCGCCAACTGGACGCAGGCCTCGGTCGGCTTCGAGCAGTGGATCGTCGAGCGCCTCGGCCTGCAGAACGACATCGAGGACGGCGAGGAGTCCGAGGGCGGCGACGACGCCTGACCCCGCCCCTCGCAGGGCCCGCTTCCCGGCTGCCGGGCAGCGGGCCCTGCTCGTCCGCCGCCACGCTCCGCGGCCACTGGGAACGGCCCCGTCGGGGCACTACGGTGGGCCGCACCCGCCGCCGAGACCGCTGGAGAGACGCCCATGGACGCCCGGCCCCTGCTCAACCGCCGCCTGCACGGCCTGGGCACCACGATCTTCGCCGAGATGTCCGCGCTGGCCACGGCGACCGGGTCGATCAACCTCGGGCAGGGCTTCCCGGACGCCGACGGGCCCGAGGAGGTGCGCGAGGCGGCCGTCCGGGCACTGCGCGAGGGCCGCGGCAACCAGTACCCGCCCGGCCCCGGCGTCCCGGAGCTGCGCACCGCGATCGCCGAGCACCAGCAGCGCTTCCACGGGCTCACCCGGGACCCGGACACCGAGGTCCTGGTCACCGCCGGTGCCACTGAGGCCATTGCCGCCGCCCTGCTCGCCCTGCTGGAGCCGGGCGACGAGGTGATCGCCTTCGAACCCTTCTACGACTCCTACGCGGCCTGCATCGCCATGGCCGGGGCCACCAGGGTGCCGCTCACCCTCCGCCCGCCGGCGTTCCGGCCCGACCTGGACGAGCTGCGCGCGCTGATCACCCCGCGCACCCGGCTGCTGCTGGTCAACACCCCGCACAACCCCACCGGCCTCGTGCTGGACGCCGAGGAGCTCCGCACCCTGGCCGAGATCGCCGTCGAGCACGACCTGCTGGTGGTCACCGACGAGGTCTACGAGCACCTGGTGTTCAGCGGCAGCCACCACCCGATCGCCGCCCTGCCGGGCATGCGCGAGCGCACCGTCTCGATCTCCTCCGCCGGCAAGACCTTCTCCTTCACCGGCTGGAAGGTCGGCTGGGTCACCGCCGCCCCGGAGCTGGTCGCCGCCGTCCGCACCGCCAAGCAGTACCTGACGTACGTCTCCGCCGGCCCGTTCCAGTACGCCGTCGCCGAGGCGCTGCGGCTGCCCGACGACTACTTCACCGGCTTCCGGGCCGACCTGGGCCGAAAGCGGGACCTGCTGGCGGACGGGCTCGCCGAAGCCGGGTTCCGGGTGTTCAGGCCCGAGGGCACGTACTTCATCACCACCGACATCACCCCGCTCGGCGAGAAGGACGGCCTCGAGTTCTGCCGCTCCCTGCCCGAGCGCTGCGGCGTCGTCGCCATCCCCAACGTGGTCTTCTACGACAATGCGGACGAGGGGCGCAGTCTCGTCCGCTTCACCTTCTGCAAGCGGGACGAGGTCCTCCAGGAGGCCGTCGCGCGGCTGCGCCGGCTCTGACGGGCGGTCGCACGACGCGGCCGACGTGCGGTCACATGCGGCGGCCGGCAACCGGAACGGGGTCGAACGGGCGGCCGGGTGCGCGGGGCGCACCGCCGGCGCGGGAGGCGCGTGCGCGGGGGCATGGGAACACGGTTCGCAGACTCGACACCCCGAATGAGCGGGGTGCTCCGGCGACTGCACTCGGAACGGTGAATGCTGGTCGAGGATGGGTAAATCCCCGACGGACCCGGAGAATTCGTGCTTCGCTGCTGCTGAGTCTCCAGCCGGAATCCTTCCTTCCACGGTCGGCCGCGTCCTGGACCGCACAGCCTCGAACGCCGGCCCGACGGTGGGTCGGACGCTGACGGCGGGCGCGTTACGGAGTTTGAAACGCGGAGCCGAGCATGCTCACCACACTGCAGACCGCCTACACGGACACCCGCGCCGGCGACCTCGCCTGGCAGCTGGGCGGTGATCCGCTGCCCGCCCTGGCGGTGCGGGACCTGAGCTTCGACGCGCCCTCGGGCGGCGGCGCCACCCTGCAGCTGCGCCTGCTCGGTGCCTCGCACCAGGTCGTGGTGGCAGCGGGCCCCGGCAACTGCCTGGAGACGGTGGCCTGCCTGCCCGGCCGGCGCACCCCGCTGCCGGCCCGGGTGGCCGAGCGGGTGGCCGACTGGGAGTACGAGTTCGCCGCCCGGATCGAGGAACTCCCCGCCCACACCTTCGCCGCCCGCGCCCAGGAGCTGCTGGCGCTGGTGGCGGAGCACCCGTACGGCCTGGCCGGCACCTTCCCCGGCGACCCGTGCGCCTTCACCGCACTGGTCGCACAGTGCGAGGAGACGCGGGTGCTGTGGCGCACCTGGCACGCCTACCCGCAGGAGGGGCGCCTGGTGTGCACCCGCTCCTCGCTGGTGCTGCAGGGCCCCTCCGGCACCGGCCGCACCGAGTGACCCGGACGGCCCGCACGGCGGCCGGACCGGTTCGCGGGGTTCGCACGGACGGAGCAGTGCGGCCCGGCTCTTCCGACGAACCGTCAACTCCGTCTGGGGCGGTGTCATTCGAACGGGTGCCGCCGCGGCCGGGCGATGTCGCTAGCGTTTGTGCATGATCAACCGTCCGGCGGGTCCACCCGCCCAGCCGGGCCTCGACGGCCTTCCCGAAACGCCGCGGGTCCGGGCCCTCACCCGGCCGTGGAAGGGCGGTGCCGCACCGCCCGGCCTGCGCCGCCGCCTGGCCCGGCCCCTGGTGCTGCTGGCCGCGTTCGTCTGCGCCGCCTGCGGCCTGGTCTACGAACTGGAACTGGTCGCCGTCGGCCAGACCCTGCTCGGCGGCTCGGTCACCCTGACCTCGCTGGTGCTGTCGGTGATGGTGTTCGCGATGGGCGTCGGCTCGCTGCTCGCCAAGCGGCTGGCCCACCGGCCCGCCACCTCCTTCGCCCTGGTCGAGTGCGTGCTCGCGCTCACCGGCGGGCTCTCCGTGCTGGCGCTGTACTCCTGCTGGGCCTGGCTGGACGGCCACCGGGCGGCCTCGGTCGGGCTGACCGCCACGACCTTCCTGATCGGCGTGCTGATCGGCGCCGAGATCCCGCTGCTGATGACCCTCATCCAGCGCATCCGCCGGGAGCACGCCGGACGGGCGGTCGCCGACCTGTTCGCCGCCGACTACGTGGGCGCGCTGATCGGCGGCCTGGCCTTCCCCTTCCTGCTGCTCCCCGCCCTCGGCCCGGCCGCCGGCGCACTGGCCACCGGCGCGGTCAACGCGGTGGCCGGGGCCGCCGTGGTGCTGTGGCTGTTCCGCGAGGAGCCCCCGCCGCGGGCCAGGCTGCTGCTGTGGGCCGGCTGCGGCCTGGTGCTCGCCGTCCTGGCCTGCGCCGCCGCCTTCACCGGTGCGATCGAGCGGACCGCCCGGCAGGCCCTGTACGGGGCGCAGGTCCGGCTCGCCGTACCCGGCCGGGAACAGGAGATCGTGCTCGCCGGGGGCCCGGGGGCGGGCGGCCCGCTGGAGCTGTTCGTCGGCGGGCGCCTCGCCGTCTGCGGTCCCGACGAGTACCGCGAGAGCGAGGCGCTCGTCCATCCCGCACTGGCCGGCGGGCCCAGCGGGCGGGTGCTGGTGATCGGCGGCGGCGGGCCCGCGGTGCGCGAGGTGCTGCGGCACTCCGCCGTCCGCGAGGTCGTGGTGGTCGAGCCGGACGCCGCGCTCACCGGCCTCGTCCGCGACGACCCGGCGCTCGCCGACCTGACCGGCCACGCGTACGAGGACCCGCGGGTGCGGCTGGTGCACGCCGAACCGATGGGCTGGCTGCGCCGTGCCGGCCGAGCGGGCGCGGCACCCTACGACGTGATCGTCTCCGACCTGCCGGCGCCGTCCGGGGACGACGGCCGTGCCGCCCACAGCCAGGAGTTCTTCGGGCTGGCGGCCAGGCGGCTCGCCCCCGGCGGGCGGATCGCCGTCCGCGGCGGCCCGGTCACCGAGGGGCTGTGGACCGCGGAGGCCGGCCTGCGTGCGGACGGCCTGCACACCGTCGCCTACCAGGCACCCGCCGGCGCCCGGCCGGCCTGCCCGCCCGCCCGCCCGGCGGCCGCCGGCGAGCAGCGGGCCGCGGCTGCGCAGGGCGGGGCCGACGGTACCGGCACCGCCCCGGCGTTCCTGCTCGCCTCCCGCACCCGGCCCGTGCTGGCACTGGCCCGGGACGCCCCGCCGCCCCGCGCCCTGACCACCGCCGGGCTGCGCGAGTCGGCCGCCCGCCTGGCCGCCCGGCGGCCCGCCCGCCTGCCGGCGCCGTACCGGCTGCTCGGCTAGGACCGACCACGGCCGGGGGCCGTCCGTGTACAGCTCGCAACCGTCCGCCGAACGACCCGACGCCAACCCTCCGCAGCGGGCACCCGGGTGGGTAGGCTCGCCGGTATGGAGCATGAGGTTGTCGTCCCGCTGCCGGCCACCGCCGTCCGGCAGACCCTGCAGGACCGCGAGCTGCTGGCCCGCTGCGTCCCCGGCCTGAGCACCGACGCCGGGTCGTCGCGCACACCGGACGGGCAGATCGACGGCCGGCTGAAGGTCCGCGTCGGCAGCTCCACCATCACCTACCGCGGCTCGCTGTCGCTGATCCCCGGCCGCGAGGGCGTACTGACGGCCCTCGCCGAGGGCGAGGAGGTGCGCGGCAGCGGCGAGGTCACGGCGACCGTCCGGGTGAGCGTGCACGAGCACCCGGACGGCAGCGTGCTGCGCTTCGCCGGCGACCTGAGCGCCGAGGGCCGGCTCGCCGAGTTCCCGGACGACGCCCTGGAGACCGCCGGACGCCGCCTGCTCGATCGCCTGGCCGAATCGCTCACCGCCGAGGCCGGCGGTGGCACGGCCTCCGCAGAGCCCGAGGAAGAGCCCGAGGAAGAGCCCGCCGAGGAGGCCGCCGCGGCCGAGGTCGTGGAGACCGCGGAGGTCGTGGAGACCGCGGAGGTCGTGGAGACCGCGGAGGTCGAGCAGACCGAGCAGGTCACCGAGGAGCCCGCCGCCGAGGAGCAGGCCCCGGCTGCCGAGGCCGCCGAGGAGACCGCGGAGCCGATCGTGGCCGCCCAGGCCGAGGAGCCCGCCGAAACCGAGAAAGCCGCCGCCGAAGCACCCGAGGAGGCTGCCGCCGAGGCCGAGGAGGGTGGCGAGGAGGAGCCCGAGGAGGCCGGCGAGGACGAGGATGCCGGTGCGACCGTCGTGTACCTGGACGACCACGCCGTGCGCGACCTCGACGACGACCTGTCCGACCTGATCGCCTTCTCCGACGAGGACGAGCCGCTGCCCGCGCCCGACCAGGAGCCCGCCGCGTTCGATTACGAGCCCGAGCCGGCGATGTCCGGCCCCGTCCGGCGCTCGATCGTCGGCCGTTCGGCGGAGGAGGTGGACCACGCACCGCCGCACGGCCGGTACGCCCCCACCCCGCCGGCCCGCAGCGCCCGTGCCCGGGCGGCCAGCCGCTGGGGCGGCGCGGAGCCGAAGCTGCTCAACGGCGGTGCCGGCGAGCGCAGTGCGATGCCGTGGGTGATCGGCGGCGGGGTGGCCCTGCTGGGCGGCGCCGTGGTGCTGGTGCGGGCGCTGCGCCGTCGCTGACCGTGGGTGCACACGTCGTAGACTGGCTGCTCATGAGCACTGAGGACCGCGACGCCCTGCTGGCGCAGATCAAGAACAAGGCCGTCGTGCACGGCAAGGTCACCCTCTCCTCCGGGCGGGAGGCCGACTACTACGTCGACCTGCGCCGGATCACGCTGGACGCCGAGGCGGCGCCGCTGGTCGGCCGGGTGATGCTGGATGCGGCCGCGGACCTGGAGTTCGACGCGGTCGGCGGTCTGACCCTGGGCGCCGACCCGGTGGCCGCCGCGATGCTGCACGCCGCCGCGGCCCGCGGCCGGAAGCTGGACGCCTTCGTGGTCCGCAAGGCGGGCAAGGCGCACGGCCTGCAGCGCCGGATCGAGGGGCCGGACGTGAAGGGCCGCCGGGTGCTGGCGGTCGAGGACACCTCCACCACCGGCGGCTCGGTGCTCACCGCCGTGGAGGCGCTGCGCGAGGCCGGCGCCGAGGTGGTGGGCGTCGCGGTGATCGTGGAACGCGGTGCGGCCCCGGCGATCGCGGAGACGGGCCTCCCGTACATCACCGCCTACACCCTGGACGACCTGGGCCTCTGAGCCCGCCCGCCCCCTCCGGGGCCGCAGGAGCAGCGGAAACAGTGACGGCCGGTGTTTCACGTGAAACCACGTGTCACACCGGCCGTCGCTCGTTCCTCGGGCCCGTCCGCCGGGCCGCGCTCGTCAGCCCTTGCGGTGGCGGCCCGTGCCGACCGGCTCGGCGACCTCGACGTCGCCGCCCGCCTTCTTCTTCCTGCGCTCGCGGATCACCTCGACGATGATCGGGGAGATCGAGATCAGCACGATCAGCGCGACCGCGGGGATCAGGTACTTGTCGATCACCGGCGCCATGGCGTCGCCGAAGAAGTAGCCGATCAGCAGCATCGACTCGGTCCACAGCACGCCGCCCACGACGTTCCAGACGAAGAAGGTCTTGGCGGGCATCTCCAGGGTGCCGGCGACCGGGTTGAGGAAGGTCCGCACGATCGGGATGAAGCGGGCCAGCACCACGGCCTTGGCCGGGCCGAACTTGTCGAAGTAGTACTCGGCCTTCACCACGTACTCGCGGCGGAAGATCTTCGAGTCCGGCTTGTCGAAGAGCCGGGGGCCGACCTTCGTCCCGATGAGGTGCCCTAGCTGGGCTCCGACGATGGCGCAGATCGGGGCCCCGATGAGCAGCAGCGCGATCGGCAGCTTGGCCCCGTCCCCGAGCACCGACGAGGCCGCGCTCGAGGCGGCCACGCCGGCCAGGATCAGCAGGGAATCGCCGGGGAGGAAGAACCCGACCAGCAGGCCGGTCTCGGCGAAGATGATCGCGAGCAGGCCGATGGCGCCCAGCGACGAGATCAGCGATTTGGCGTCGAGGAGATTGACGGCGAGCTGGTTGTAGTCCACGCGCGCAGGATAGCGTCCCCCTGTTGAGAACGGCCTAAAGAGCACCGTCGGGCGTACCGGGGTGCGGACTCCGGGCTACCGGCGCGTAGCGTTCGGGCCCGTCCCGACTGGCGGGCCATGGGTGACCGGAAACGGGGAGTCTGGGAAGATGGGCCCCGGTGTCCGGCCTGCGGTCGAGTACCACCCTCTTCTCGTACCGCGAACCACGCCGTGAGCCACAGGCGTATCGAGCGTCGGACAGCGTCGTCCGATCGCCCCACACCGACAGGAGCGGATTCGCATGCCCATCGCAACTCCCGAGGTCTACAACGAGATGCTGGACCGGGCCAAGGCGGGCAAGTTCGCCTACCCGGCCATCAACGTGACCTCGTCCCAGACCCTGCACGCCGCGCTGCGCGGCTTCGCCGAGGCCGAGAGCGACGGCATCATCCAGATCTCCACCGGTGGTGCGGAGTTCCTGGGCGGCCAGCACAACAAGGACATGGTGACCGGCGCCGTCGCGCTCGCCGAGTTCGCGCACATCGTCGCGGCGAAGTACGACATCACCGTCGCGCTGCACACCGACCACTGCCCGAAGGACAAGCTGGACGGCTACGTCCGCCCGCTGCTGGCGGTCTCCGCCGAGCGCGTGGCCAAGGGCCAGAACCCGCTGTTCCAGTCGCACATGTGGGACGGCTCGGCCGAGACGCTGGCCGACAACCTGGCGATCGCGCAGGAGCTGCTGGCCCAGGCCGCCGCCGCCAAGATCATCCTCGAGGTCGAGATCACCCCGACCGGCGGCGAGGAGGACGGCGTCTCGCACGAGATCAACGACGAGCTGTACACCACGGTCAACGACGCGGTGCGCACCGCCGAGGCGCTCGGCCTGGGCGAGAAGGGCCGCTACCTGCTCGCCGCCTCCTTCGGCAACGTGCACGGCGTGTACAAGCCTGGCAACGTCGTGCTGAAGCCGGAGCTGCTCGCGGAGCTCCAGGCCGAGATCGGCAAGCAGTACGGCAAGGCCGACCCGTTCGACTTCGTCTTCCACGGCGGCTCCGGCTCGACCGCCGAGGAGATCGCCACCGCGCTGGAGAACGGCGTCGTGAAGATGAACCTCGACACCGACACCCAGTACGCCTTCACCCGCCCGGTCGTGGACCACATGTTCCGCAACTACGACGGTGTGCTGAAGGTCGACGGCGAGGTCGGCAAGAAGAACACCTACGACCCGCGCACCTGGGGCAAGCTGGCCGAGGCCGGCATGGCCGCGCGCGTGGTCGAGGCCGCGCAGCAGCTGCGCTCGGCGGGCAACCGCATCAAGTAAGGCGTACCGCGTCCGCGAGGGCGCGTGACAGACGGCCGTGTCCCCGGGAGTCCGCTCCCGGGGGCACGGCCGTTCCGCGTTCCGGCGCCGCGCGGCCGGCAGGATCCGCCGGACGGGCCCTAGCCCACGGCGACCCGGGCGGAGCCGCGCGGGGCGGGCTCCTCGCCGCGCAGCCGCCGGTAGTGCCGGGCGGCCTTGGCGCGGTTGCCGCACTCGGCCATCGAGCACCAGCGGCGCATCCCGTTGCGCGAGGTGTCCAGGAACCACAGCGGCAGCCGGTGCGGCCCGGCACAGCTGCGGATGCGTTCCGGGGAGGAGCCGAGCAGCTGCAGGTAGTCCTCGAGGGCCAGCCAGCCGGCCAGCCACGCCGGGTCGTCGACCTCGACCGTGGTGGCGGGCCCGGCGGCGGTGAGCCGGTGGCGCAGCGCGCCGTGCCGGAGCAGCCGGTCGACCTCGCGGACGGCGTCCGGGTCGGCCGGGGCCCCGCCGGGCCGGCGCTGGTCGTAGGGCGGGGCGAGGGTGGCCTGGATCGCCTCGCGGGTGTGCCGGGTGGCGGAGAGGGCGGCGGCGTCGGCGGGGCAGAGCCCGGACAGGCCCGCGGAGGAGAGCCAGATCCGGAAGCCGTCCAGGTCGTCGAGCAGGTCGGCGGTGCCCTCCGGGGCGTCCCAGCGGGTGTTCAGCAGGTCGAGGGCGATGGGTTCGCCGAGCAGCGGGCGCCGGTCGGCCGGGTCGGCGGTGCGGGCGGTGCCGGCCGGGCCGTGCCGGCGGACGTCGGGGCCCGGGCCGCCGAGCGCGAGGTCGAGCAGGGTCAGCCGGGCGTCGGCGGGGGTGGTCAGCGGTGTGCCGTGCGCGCGCATCGTGCTCCCTCGGCCGTCGTCGCCGCTCGCGCCCGGGTTCCCGGTCGGCACTGCGCGGGCAGTGCGGCGGCACCGGGCCAGTCTGGCGCCGGGCCGAGCGTGCCGGAACGGCTCCGCACCCGGTGTGCGCGCAACGGCCAGAGGCCGTGCGCACCCTCATAACTGACCCACGGGAATCTTTTCTAGCTTCGGATGTGCCAGACCCGGACACGCAGATCCGAACGCCCGATGGGGAGAGTGAAGCACGATGGCTCAGGCCGAATCCGACCCGGCACAGCCCGGCGCCGAAGCGCCCAACGACCTGCTGAACGGCGACACGTACCTGGAGAGCCTGCGTGACGGGCGCCAGGTGTACATCGACGGCGAGCTGGTCAAGGACGTCACGGAGCACCCGGCGTTCCGCAACGCCGCCCGCTCGATGGCGCACCTGTACGACGCGCTGCACCACCCGGACACCAAGGACATGATGACCACGGTCGACCGGTACACCGGCGCCCGTGTGCACCGGTTCTTCACCCCGGCCCACACGGCGGACGACCTGGTCAAGGCCCGCGACGCGATCGAGCACTGGGCGCGCCTGAGCTACGGCTTCATGAACCGGACGCCGGACTACAAGGCCTCCTTCATGGCCGGCCTCGCCGTCACCCACTCGTTCTACGAGCCGTTCGGCGACAACGCCCGTGCCTGGTACGAGAAGTACGCCCGCCAGGCGCTGTCGATCAGCCACGCGATCGTCAACCCGCCGGTGGACCGCCACAAGGCCGCGCACGACATCCCGGACGTCTACCTGAAGGTCGTCGAGGAGCGCGACGACGGCATCGTGGTCGAGGGCGCCAAGCTGATGGCCACCGCCTCGGCGCTGACCCACGTCGCCTTCGTCGGCCAGATCCACCTCGCCAACCTCGAAAAGGGCAAGGCCGAGGACATGGCGCTGGCCTTCATGGCGCCGCTGAACACGCCGGGCATGAAGGTGATCTGCCGCCCGTCGTACGAGAAGAAGGCCAACAGCCCGTTCGACAACCCGCTCTCCAGCCGGTTCGACGAGAACGACGCGGTGCTGATCTTCGACAAGGCGTTCATCCCGTGGGAGAACGTCCTGATCTACCGGGACACCGAGAAGATCCACCAGTACTTCCCGCGCTCCGGCCTGCTCTCCCGCGGCTTCTTCCAGGGCGCGATCCGGATGGCCGTGAAGCTGGAGTTCATGGCGGGCATCCTGGACCGCGGCACCCGCCTCAACGGCACCGACAAGTTCCGCGGCGTCCAGGCCGGCCTCGGCGAGCTGCTCGCCTGGCGCCACCAGACCTGGGCCGTCACCACCGCGATGGCGATGGACCCGGAGCCCGGCGAGGGCGGCACCGTCCTGCCGCGCATGGACTACTCGGCCGGTTACCGGGCGCTCGCCCCGATCAGCTGGGACCGCACCCACCGCTTCTTCGAGGAGCACCTGGCGGGCGCCCTGCTGATGACCCCGTCCAGCCACAAGGACCTCCAGAACCCGGAGCTGCGCCCGCTGTTCGACCGCTACTACCGCGGTTCGGGCACCACCGCCGAGGAGCGCGCCAAGCTCTTCAAGCTGGCCTGGGACGCGGTCGGTTCGGAGTTCGGCGCACGGCACGAGCTCTACGAGCTCAACTACGCGGGCGGCCCGGACCAGGTGCGCCTCGACACCCTGAACTGGACCCGCGCGGCCGGCCTGCTCGACCAGTACGGCGACTTCGTGCAGAAGGCCATGGACGAATACGACCTGGACGGCTGGCGCTCCGGCCGCTGGGCCAAGACCGACTGATCCCGGCCCGGCGGGCGGCCGCACGGAGCGGCCGCCCGCCCCGCTCACAGGAGGCGGTAATGAACCACGATCTACGCAGTGTCATGCGCCACTTCGCCACCGGGGTCTGCGTCGTCAGCACCTACACGGACGGCGCCGACGGCCGCCGGCACGACGCCATCACGGTCAACTCGCTGACGTCGGTCTCGCTCGACCCGGCGATCATCACGCTCTGCTTCCGCCACGACTCGCGGTTCCTCGCGGACCTGCGCACGGCCGGCGTGTGGGGCGTGTCCATCCTCGACGGCGACTCCGAGGGCTACGCCCGGGCGTTCGCCAAGGATCCCCAGTCGCGTCAGGTCTCGCTGACCGAGGCCGCACACAGCTTCGGCGAGGCCACCGGCGTGCTGCTGCTCGAGGCGGCGGGCTGGATGGAGGTCGCGTACCGCGACGAGCTGGTGATCGGCGACCACGTGATGGTGATCGGCGAGGTCGTGAAGCTCGGCGCCGCCGACTCCACCGCGCCGCTCATCTTCCTCCAGGGCGGATTCCACACCCTCGAACTCACCCGTTCCTGAGACAACGGAGATCGCACCACCATGAGCACGTCGAAGAACGCGTACAAGAGACCCCTCATCGCCTCCTCGGCCGCGGCCGCGCTGCTCGGCACCGCCGCACTGCTGGCGCCGGCCGCCACCTCGGCCGACGCCGCGACGACCGCCGCGGACACCACGCCGGTGAAGGTCTGTCTGACCGGAAACACCAGCACCACCGCCGAGTTCAACGTCACGCTGCCCAAGGTGGCCGTCGACCCGGTGCTGCAGGCGACCCCGTCGTACCTGGGGCCGTGCGCCTCGTACGGCGCGCCGAGCGCCCTGGGCAACGGCAACGTGCGCACCTACGCGCAGCAGGAGCCGAACGGCAAGCCGCTCTCGATCGGCTTCGTCTTCCCGAAGTCGACGCTGCAGAACCTGCCGACGACGATGACGGACCAGCACCACTGCTACGACATCAACGGCAACGGTGCGATCGACGAGCACACCGAGTGCATGGGCGGCCACGAGCGCCCGCTGGACCTGCCGGCGGCGCTCACCAACACCGCCGACATCCCGTACAAGTGGGCGCTGCTGAACTACAACTCGATGGGCCACGGCCCCGAGGGCATCTACGACACCCCGCACTTCGACTTCCACTTCTACGTGCAGCCGAAGGCGGAGCGGGACGCGATCCGCCCCGGCCCGTGCGCGCTCGCCATCAACTGCGACGACTTCGCCACGGCCACCAAGCCGATCCCGTCGCAGTACATGCCGAGCGGCTACATGGACAACGGCGTGGCCGAGGTCGCGATGGGCAACCACCTGATCGACCAGAGCTCGCCGGAGTGGCACGGCCAGAAGTTCACCCAGACCTTCATCTACGGCGCCTACGACGCGAAGATCAGCTTCCTGGAGCCGATGATCACGAAGGCGTACCTGGACGGCCTGGCCACCGGCGCCTACCAGAGCGGATGCTTCCCGATCAAGCAGCCGCAGGCCTGGCAGGTGGCCGGCTGGTACCCGAAGGACTACTGCATCAAGTACCGCGCCAACCGCAGCGACTACATCGTCTCGATGGAGAACTACCAGCACAGCTGAGGCTGAGCCATCGATCAGGCAGGGCTCTCCCCCGCCCTGCCCCGCGGCCCGGCACCGGGGGACATCCCCGCTCCCGGTGCCGGGCCGAAACCACAGGCCGTTCGGATACGCGGAGGAGACAGCGCATGGACGGCGCCGGACATCCACGAGTGGCAGGAAACTGACATGTCATCGGCGATCTCACTCGCAGTCATCGGAGGCGGGGCCTCGGCGGTCTGCCTGATCGACGCCCTGGCCCAGCGGGACACCGTCCCGGGCAGCATCACGGTCTTCGAGCCGTCGCCGCACCTGTGGCGCGGCCGGGCGTACCAGTCCGACACCACCACGGTGCGGGTCAACGCAACCCCGGACGACATGTCGGTCCGGGCCGGGGACGACCGCCACTTCGAGCGGTGGCTCATGACCAGGGACCGCATCCTCGGACTGCCCGAGGGCGTCACCGGCCTCGACCCCAGGGCGGGCGCCCGCTTCGCCCCGCGCACCGAGTACGGGGAGTACCTGGAGCAGACCGCGCACGCCGCGCTCGCCAAGCTGCGCCTGCGCGGCTGGCGGGTGGACCTGGTGAGCGAGTCCGTCACCTCGGCCAACCTCGCCGCCGGCCGCGCCATGCTCCGCACCAACGAGGGCCGGGTGCGCGCCTTCGACTACGCCGTGCTGTGCGTCGGCGGCGACAGCCCCAAGGACGTGTACGGGCTCACCGGCTCCCAGGGGTTCATCGGCGACCCGTACCCGATCACCCAGAAGCTCCAGGCCGTCGGGCCCGACCAGCACGTCGCGGTGATCGGCAGCGGCCTGACCGCCGTGGACATCATCATCTCGCTGGCCTCCCGCGGGCACCGCGGCCGGATCAGCCTGCTCTCCCGGCGCGGCATGCTGCCCGGCGTCCGGCAGAAGCCGGTGCACTTCGACCTGAAGCACGTCACCCCGGAGAAGATGCAGCGCCTGTCGCGGCGTCAGACCAGCCTGCGCATCCAGGAGCTCGCCGACCTCATCGGCAAGGAGTTCGCCGAGTCCGGCGCCGACCTGACCGCGGTGATCGAGGAGATCACCGGCGCGCACCGCGAGCACCCGGTGGAGCGGCTGCGCCGCCAGCTGTCCGAGGTCGACTCGCCCGACCTGGGCCTGCGCATCCTCCAGCGCGCCGTGCCGGACACCGGCCCGGACATCTGGCCGCTGCTCTCCGAGCGCGACAAGGTCGAGCTGCTGCGCACCCACTACCGCACCATCATGAGCCTCTGCTGCCCCATGCCGCCGAGCAGCGCCACCGAGCTGCTGCGGCTCGCCGACGAGGGCCAGCTGTCCATCGTCTCCGGCCTGCAGGACGTCTCCGCCGGCCCCGAGGGCGGCTACACGATCGAGACCTCCGAGCAGGACGCCTTCCGCGCCGACGTGGTGATCAACGCCGTCAACGCCTCCGAGGGCAAGATCCCCAACGCCGCCGCACCGCTCGTCAACTCGCTGACCCGCAACCGGCTCGCCGACCGCCACCCGCACGGCGGACTGCACATCGCGCGGGCGACCAGCCGGCTCTCCGTCGAGGGCCGGCCCGAACCTCGCTGGTACGCCCTCGGCAACATCGCCGCCGGGACGCTGTTCTTCACCTTCGGCATCCCCTCCCTGGTGGACCGGAGCCAGGACATCGTCCGCGCGGTCCTCGCGCACTCCGACCGGATCGCAGGCCTGCGCGCCGAGCGCGTCCTGCAGAGCGCCTGACCGCGCCCCGACCGAGCCCACAGCCAAGGAGAGCACCCCGTGACCACGACCACCCCGAGCTACCTGGCGGACACCGCCACCGGCCTGCCGCTGCCCGGCGACGCGCAGTTCGCCACCGCCGCCGAGGAGCGCCGGTACCGCAAGCAGCGGCTCACGGCCGCCCTGCGGCTGTTCGGCAAGTACGGCTTCGGCGAGGGCATATCGGGCCACATCTCGGTCCGCGACCCCGAACTGCCCGGCCACTTCTGGGTCAACCCGTTCGGCGTCTCGTTCAAGCGGGTCACCGTCGGCGACCTCATCCTGGTCGACTCCGACGGCAACGTGGTGGAGGGCAGGCACAAGGTCAACCCGAGCGCCTTCGTCATCCACTCCGCGATCCACGACATGAACCCGGACGCCGAGGCCGCCGCGCACGGCCACACCGCCCACTCCCGGGCGCTCGGCGCGCTCGGCCGGCTGCTCGAGCCGATCGACCAGGAGTCCGCGGCCTTCTACGGCAAGCAGGTGCTCTACACCGAGTACGAGGGCCCCTCGGTCGCCGTCGAGCAGGGCAAGGACATCGCGCAGAAGCTCGGCGACAACCGGGCGATCCTGCTCCAGCACCACGGCCTGATCACGGTCGGCGGCTCGCTGGAGGAGGCCGTGCACTGGTTCTTCACCTTCGACAGCTGCGCCGAGGTGCAGTTGCTCGCGCTCGCCGCCGGCACCCCCAAGAGCTTCACCCACGAACAGGCCGTCTCCGCCGGCGCCGGCTTCGGCGACGCCCAGCTCGGCCGCTTCAGCTTCCAGCTGCTCTGGGACGAGATCGTCCACGAGCAGCCCGACCTGCTCGACGAGTGACGACCCGTCGGACACCCCGCACACCCCTGCCACACGAGGAGTGGTCATGAAGGTTCTGCTGTTCGGAGCGACCGGGAACATCGGTGCCGCGATCGCCGCCGAACTGGTCTCCCGCGGACACGAGGTCACCGGGGTGACCCGGTCCGGCGGCTCCGGCGCCGACTCGGCCGTCCCGCTCGTCGCCGGTGACGTCGCCGACGCCGAGCAGGTGGCCGAGCTCGCCCAGGGCCACGACGCGGTCGCCTCCGCGGTCGGACCGCGGATCGGCTCCGACGACGACCGCACGATCCTCCTCGGCGCCACCGAAGGACTCGTCGCCGGCCTGCGCAAGGCCGGCGTGAAGCGCCTGGTGGTGCTCGGCGGCGCAGGCAGCCTGCGCACCGCCGACGGCACCCGCGTGGTGGACGACCCGCACTTCCCCGACCTGTGGAAGGCCAACGCCCTCGCCCAGATCGAGGCGCTCGAACGCTACCGCGCGGTCGACGACCTCGACTGGACGTACATCTCGCCGGCCAAGCTGATCGAGCCCGGCGAGCGCACCGGGGTCTACCGGCTCGGCGGAGACGACCTGCTGGTCGACGCCGAGGGCCGGACCCGGATCAGCATCCCGGACTACGCGGTCGCCTTCGCCGACCAGCTCGAAGGCGGGCAGGCCCTGCGCACCAGGGTCTCCGTCGCGTACTGACGCCAGCCGCGTCACCGGGCCGCCGGTCCCCCACCCGGCGGCCTGCACCTCGAATCAGCACCACCGGCCCGACCGGCCGCCGGCGACCGTCCCCACGGTGACCGCGCGGCCGGACGGGCCACCACCCCGGAGGGAACCCGAAACCATGTCATCCACCGACGCCCGGGCCAAGGGCGGCGGCGCCGTCGTCGCCATCCTCGGCGCACTCACCGCCCTCGGCCCGCTGTCCAACGACACCTACCTGCCCGGCCTGCCGGACCTCACCCACGACCTGAACGCCAGCGCCTCCGCCGGCCAGCTCAGCCTCACCGCCTGTCTGCTCGGCCTCGGCCTCGGCCAGCTCTTCGCCGGCCCGATCTCGGACGCCGCCGGCCGCCGCAAGCCGCTGCTGTGGGGCCTCGCCGTCTACACCGTGGCGGCGCTGCTGTGCGCCGTCGCACCGAACATCTGGCTGCTGGTCGCGCTGCGCGCGATCCAGGGCCTCGGCGGTGCGGTCGGCATCGTGATCGCCGCCGCCGTCGTCCGCGACAAGCACGAGGGCGCCGCGGCCGCCAAGTACTTCGCGCTGCTGATGCTGATCACCGGCCTGGCGCCGGTGCTCGCCCCGGTGGCCGGCGGCCAGCTGCTCCGCTTCACCTCCTGGCACGGCATCTTCACCCTGCTCGGCATCCTCGGCGCGCTGATGCTCGCCGTCGTCGCCGTCGCCCTGCCGGAGACCCACCCGGTGGAGAAGCGGCGCACCGGCGGCCTCAGGGCCACCGGCCCGGTCTTCCGCAAGCTGCTCTCGGACCGCGTCTTCGTCGGCTACAACCTGGCCTGCGGCCTGGCGTTCGCGGCGATGTTCGCCTACATCGCCGGCTCGCCGTTCGTGCTGCAGGACATCCACGGCATGTCGCCGCAGGGCTTCAGCGGGGTGTTCGCGGTCAACGCGGCCGGCCTGGTGGTCTGCGCGCAGATCTGCGGCCGGATCGTGCACCGCACCGGCCCGCGCCCGCTGCTGGCCGTCGGCCTGACCGGCTCCGCCGTCGGCGGCCTCGGCCTGCTCGCCACCGTGCTCGCCGACGCGGGCCTGGTGCCGCTGCTGGTCGCGCTGTTCGTGGTGGTCTCCAGCGTCGGCCTGGTCATGCCGACCGCGACCGCGCTGGCCCTGCAGGAGCACGGCGACTCGGCCGGTTCGGCCGCCGCCCTGCTCGGCCTGTCCCAGCACATCATCGGCGCGGCCGTGGTGCCGCTGGTCGGCCTGGCCGGCGAGTCCACCGCGGTGCCGATGGGCATCGTCATCGCCGTCCTGGGCTGCGGCGCGCTCGCCTCGTTCGCGGCGCTGACCCGCTCCTCGGGCGCAGCCCCGGCCGCCGCCGGCGCGGACTCCCGCACCGAGCAGGCCGCGCACGCCTGATCCGCCACCCCCGCCCCGCCGGGCCGACGCCCGGCGGGGCGGCCCCCGCTCCCCCTCCCCCGGAAGCACCGAAAGTCCCCCGGAACCACTGAAAGACGGGCGTCGCGCCCCCAGTCGCCTCGCACGCTCTGCCGCACCGCGTCCATTTCACGAGCCGGAGATCGTCATGCCGTTCGGTACCTCGACCCACGTCCTGCCCCGGGAGGAGTCCTGGCGGACCCTGCCCGCCGCCCAGCAGCCGGAGTGGCCCGACCCCGCAGCCCTGGAACAGGTCTGCGACGAGCTGCGCACCTACCCGCCGCTGGTGTTCGCCGGGGAGTGCGACAACCTGACCGCCCGGCTGGCGGCCGTCGCCCGGGGCGAGGCCTTCCTGCTCCAGGGCGGCGACTGCGCGGAGACCTTCGACGGGGTCTCCGCCGACCAGATCCGTTCCAAGCTGAAGACCATGCTGCAGATGGCCGCGGTGCTGACCTTCGGCGCCTCGGTGCCGGTGGTGAAGGTCGGGCGGATCGCCGGCCAGTACTCCAAGCCGCGTTCGCAGCCCACCGAGACCCGCGGCGGCGTCACCCTGCCCTCCTACCGCGGCGACTCGGTCAACGGACTGGAGTTCACCGCCGGTGCCCGCACGCCCGACCCGCAGCGGCTGCTGCGGATGTACCACTCCTCCGCGGCCACCCTGAACCTGGTCCGCGCCTTCATCTCCGGCGGCTACGCCGACCTGCGCGAAGTGCACTCCTGGAACCAGGACTTCGTCCGCACCTCGCCGGCCGGCCAGCGCTACGAGCAGCTCGCCGAGGAGATCGACTCCGCGCTCTCCTTCATGCGGGCCTGCGGCGTCGACCCGACCGAGCTGCACCGCACCGAGTTCTACACCAGCCACGAGGCGCTGATCCTGGACTACGAGTGCGCCATGTCGCGCCTCGACAGCCGTTCCAAGGACCGCTACGACGTCTCCGCCCACATGCTGTGGATCGGCGAGCGCACGCGCCAACTGGACGGAGCCCACCTCGAGTTCGCCTCCAAGGTGCGCAACCCCATCGGGGTCAAGCTCGGCCCGACCACCACCGCGGACGAGGCCCTCACCCTGATCGACCGGCTCGACCCCAGGCGCACCCCCGGCCGGCTCACCTTCATCACCCGGATGGGTGCGGAGAAGATCCGCGACCTGCTGCCCTCCCTGGTCGAGAAGGTCACCGCCGAGGGCGCCAAGGTCGCCTGGGTCTGCGACCCGATGCACGGCAACACCTTCACCGCCTCGACCGGCCACAAGACCCGCAGCTTCGACGCGGTCCTGGACGAGGTCTCCGGCTTCTTCGACGTGCACCGCGCCCTCGGCACCCACCCCGGCGGCATCCACGTCGAGATCACCGGGGACGACGTCACCGAGTGCGTCGGCGGCGGCTTCGGCCTGGTCGCCGAGGACCTCCACCAGCGCTACGAGTCCGCCTGCGACCCCCGGCTCAACCGCAGCCAGTCGCTCGACCTCGCCTTCCTGGTCGCCGAGATGTACCGCGGCCGCGGCACCGCCGCCGGCATCAAGACCCTGCAGGCGGTGATCTGATGCGCGCCGTCCGCGGAGCGATCCAGGTCGACCGGGACGACCCGGCGGAGGTCATGGACGCCACCCGGCTGCTGCTGGAGGAGGTCATGGCGGCGAACTCGCTCGTCCCCGACGACCTGGTGTCCATCCTCTTCACCGCCACCCCCGACCTGCGCAGCGGCTTCCCCGCCCGGGCCGCCCGCGACCTCGGGCTGACCGACGTGCCGCTGATGTGCGCCCAGGAGCTGGACATCGACGGCGGCCTGCCGCGCACCGTCCGGGTGCTGGTCACCGCCGAGACCCCGCTCACCCGCGACCGCATCCGGCACGTCTACCTCGGCGGCGCCCGGGCGCTGCGCCCCGACCTGGGCGACCGGCTGGCGGGTGCCCGGTGATCCGTACCGCCGCGGTGGTCGGGGCCGGGCTGATCGGCACCTCGGTGGCGCTCGCACTGAGCCGCCGCGGGGTGCTGGTGCACCTGATCGACACCGACCGGGACGCCGTCCGCACCGCCGTCGCACTCGGCGGCGGGGTGGACTGCCCGCCGGAGCAGCCGGTGGACATCGCCGTCCTCGCCGTGCCGCCGAGCGCGGTCGGCCGGGTGCTGGCCGACCATCAGGCCCGCGGCCTCGCGTACGCCTACACCGACGTGGCGAGCGTCAAGCACGAACCGGAGCAGGCCGTGATGGGCGGTGCACCGGACCCGAGCCTGTTCGTCGGCGGCCACCCGATGGCCGGCGGCGAGCGGTCCGGGCCGCTGGCCGCCTGCGCCAACCTCTTCGAGGGCCGCACCTGGGTGCTGACCGCCTGTGAGCACACCTCCCGGGAGACGCTGAACCGGGCGCTGGCCGTGGTCGCCATGTGCGGCGCGGTGCCGGTGGTCATGGAGAGCACCGCGCACGACCGGGCGGTCGCCCTGGTCTCGCACGCACCGCACGTGGTGGCCGCACTGATGGCCGCCCGGCTGGAGAACGCCCCCGAGGAGGCGTCCCGGCTGGCCGGCCAGGGCGTCCGGGACATGACCCGGATCGCCGGCGGCGACCCCGGCCTGTGGGGCGACATCCTGGAGTCCAATGCGACGGCCGTCGCCGACGTGCTCAGCGAGCTCGCCGACGACCTCGCCACCACCGTCCGCGCACTGCGCGGCCTCGCCGAGGTCGACGCGGCGAAGCGGGCGGAGGAGATGACCCGGGTGATCGACCTGCTGGGCCGCGGCAACGCCGGCCGGGCCCGGCTGCCCGGCAAGCCCGGCGCCGCGGGCGGCGCGGTGGTGCCGGTGGTGATCGGCGACCGCCCGGGCGAGCTCGCCCGGCTGTTCGCCGCCGTCCAGGAGACCGGGGTCAACATCGAGGACGTCTCCATCGACCACTCCACCGGCCGCCCGAGCGGCCTGGTCGAAATGGTGGTGGCGACCGACACCGCGGGGCTCCTCGCCGACCGGCTGCTGGCCGCCAACTGGACGGTGCAGCGGGTCCGCCCGGTGTACGCCTCCCTCCGCTCCGCCGGGTCGGCGGACCGGGGCTTCGGACCCGCGGACCGGGTCTCCGTGCCGAGCTGACGAAGGAGCCGTCGGTGACGCTGGTCTACGTGCTCAACGGCCCCAACCTGGCCCGGCTCGGTCTGTCCGAGCCGGGCCCGGGCGGCCGCCCCGCCTACCCGGAGCTCGTCCGGGCCTGCCAGGAGACCGCCGCCGAACTGGGTCTGCGCGCCGTGGTGCTGCAGACCGACAGCGAGGCGGAGCTGGTCGGCTGGCTGCACCGGGTCGCCGAGGAGGCGGCCCCGCTGGTGCTCAACCCTGCCGCGTTCACGCACTGCTCGTACCCGGTGCGGGACGCCCTGGCGCTGCGGCGGGCACCGGCGATCGAGGTGCACCTGTGCAACCCGTACGCGCGCGAGCCGTTCCGCCGGATCTCGGTGCTGTCCGACGTGGTCGACGGCACGGTGACCGGCCTCGGGCCGGACTCCTACCGGCTCGCGCTGCACGCCGTCGCCCGCCTCACCGGGGCGGGCACCCACCCGGAACGCCGAGGAGCCACCGCGTGACCACCACCGCCCGAGGGGCGACCGCCCGCATCCCGGGTTCCAAGAGCATCACCAACCGGGCGCTGCTGCTCGCCGCGGCCGCCCTCGGGCCCAGCCGGCTGCGGGCACCGCTGGTCAGCGAGGACACCGTGGCCTTCCGGCGGGCGCTCGAGGAACTCGGCGTCAAGGTGGCCGAGGAGGAGGGCGACTGGGTGGTGCACGGCACCGGCCGCGGCCCGCACGGGCGGGCCCGGATCTGGTGCGAGGACGCCGGCACCGCGGCCCGCTTCCTGCCGGTGCTCGCCGCGACCGGCTTCGGCCGGTTCGAGGTGGACGGCACCGAGCAGCTGCGGGCCCGTCCGCTCGGCCCGCTGGTCGACGCCCTGGTCCGGCTCGGCGCCCGGGTGGAGGCCGCCCCCGGCGGCCGCCTGCCTCTGGTGGTCCGCACCGAGGGGCTGCAGGGCGGCGAGATCGCGCTCGACTCCACCACCAGCAGCCAGTACCTGACCGGCCTGCTGCTCTCCGCCCCGCTGATGCGGAACCCGCTGACGGTGCACGCGGCGGGCCTGGTGAGCCGCCCGTACATCGACATGACGGTGGCCCTGATGCGGCGCTTCGGCGCCGAGGTGACCGAGGGCCCGGGCGGACGGCTCCGGGTGGGCGGCGCCTACCGGGCCACCGACCTGCGGATCGAACCGGACGCCTCCACCGCCTCGTACGTCTTCGCCGCGGCCGCGGTGACCGGCCGGACGGTGACCGTGCCGGGGCTGGGCCGCGACAGCCTGCAGGGCGACCTGCGGTTCGCCGAGGTGCTGCGGAAGGCCGGCGCCGAGGTGGAGATCGGCCCGGAGGCGACCACGGTGACCGGGGCGGGGCAGCTGCGCGGCGGTTTCGAGGTCGACATGGGCGACATCTCCGACACCTTCATGACGCTGGCGGCGATCGCACCGCTGGCGGACGGGCCGATCACCGTCACCGGGATCGGGCACGCCCGGTTCAAGGAGTCGGACCGGATCGCCGCGGTCGCCGGCAACCTGCGGCGGCTCGGCGTCCAGGTGGCGGAGGGCCCGGACCGGCTCACCGTGCGCCCCGGCCCGGTCTCCGGCGGCACCGTCGACTGCCACCGGGACCACCGGATCGCGATGTCCTTCTCGGTGCTCGGCCTGAAGGCGCCGGGCATCCTCCTGGACGACCCGGCCTGCGTCGGCAAGACCTTCCCGGAGTTCCACACCGAGTTCGCCCGCCTCTTCGCCTGACCGCACCACGTAGGGGGCGCCACCCACCGGGTGGCGCCCCCTACTGCTGTCAGTGCCGCCAGGCGGCGGCCGCCCGCAGGACCACGTCGTCGGCCTCCGGCTCGCCGATCGTGATCCGGACGCCGTCCGCGCCGTACGGGCGGACGAAGGCGCCGAGTGCGGCGCAGGCCGCGGTGAACTCGGCGGTGCGGTCGCCGAGCCGCAGCCAGACGAAGTTCGCCTCGCTGTCCGGCAGCGCGAAGCCGCTCTCGCGCAGCGCCGCGGTGACCCGGGCCCGTTCCTTCACCAGCAGTTCGACCCGGGTGAGGAGCTCCTCCTCGGCGGCGAGCGAGGCGAGGGCGGCGTCCTGGGCGAGCTGGCTGACGCCGAAGGGCAGCCCCACCTTGCGCAGCACGGCCGCCACCTCGGGGTGGGCGACGGCGTAGCCGATCCGCAGGCCGGCCAGGCCGTAGGCCTTGGAGAAGGTGCGCAGCACCACGACGTTGCCGCGGGTGCGCTGGAACTCCATGCCGTCGGCGGCCTCCGGGTCGCGGACGAACTCGACGTACGCCTCGTCCAGCACCACCAGGACGTCGCGCGGGACGCGGTCGAGGAAGCGCTCCAGTTCGGCGCGGCGGACGACGGTGCCGGTGGGGTTGTTGGGCGTGCAGAGGAAGACGATCCGGGTGCGTTCGGTGATCGCGTCGGCCATGGCGTCGAGGTCGTGGCTCTCGTCGGCGCGCAGCGGCACCCGCACCGAGGTGGCCCCGCAGACCTCGGCCATGATCGGGTAGGCCTCGAACGACCGCCAGGCGTACAGGACTTCGTCGCCGGGGCCGGCGGTGGCCCGGACGAGTACCCGGCCGACCGCCACCGATCCGGTGCCGAGCACCAGCCGGTCGGCGGGGACGTCCAGGCGGTCGGCGAGGGCCTCGGTGAGCGCGGTGCAGGCCGGGTCGGGGTAGCGGTTGATCCGGTCGGCCTGCCGGCGGACGGCGGCCGACACCGAGGGCAGCGGCGGGTAGGGGTTCTCGTTGGAGGAGAGCTTGAGGTGCTCGCCGTCCCGGCCCGGCGAGCGGCCGGGGACGTAGTCCGGGACGGCGGCCAGCTCGGCTCTGAGCCGGGGGGCGTCGTAGCGGCTCATGGCGGGTACCTCCTGCGGTCGGGCCCGATCAGGTCGGGTTGAAGGGCGAGGGGGCGGCGAACTTCCAGCGCAGCGTGGTGAAGTCGCGGACCTCGACCACCTGCTCGACGTCGAACTCGACCAGCCGCAGGGCACCCTTGACGGCCTGGGTGCGGCTCTCGTCCCAGTCGATCCGGGCCTTGCCGGTGACGTGCAGGGCGTGGCCGGCCTCCCAGTCGAGGAAGGTGAGGCCGCAGGCGGGGTCGAGCTGGAGGTTGCCGAGGGTCATGTAGAAGGAGTTGCCGAAGTAGTCCGGCCAGACGATCCTGTTCGGCGCGGGGACCTCGACGAAGCCGGGTGCGCCGCCGCGGTGCGAGGCGTCGGCGCCGTGCTGCGGTGCGCGGCTGGCGATGAAGAAGGTGTCGGCGCCGGTGATCCAGCGCTGCTGGTCCTCGTCGAGGACGGCCGAGCGGCGCACGGTCGGGGCGGCGGCCTGCGGCGCGTCCGGGCGCAGCACCCGCTGCTGCAGGTACTTGGGGCAGTTGCCGAGCACCTGTTCGGTGGTGACGACGAGCGTGTCGCCGTCCCGCTGCGCGACGCCGTTGATCCGGATGCGCTGGCTGGTCTGCGGTTCGATGGCGAGCATGCCGATGTCCCGCTGCTCGTCGAAGACCTTCTCCAGCGGGTCGCCGGGCACCGGCAGGGCCTTGACGTGGATGGTGTGGCTGCCGACGGCGCCGGCGAAGCCGCGCGGGCCGGTGAGCACGGTGGACCAGGCGGCGCCGTCCCCGTCCACGCCGCCGACCACCAGCATCCGCTGGCGGCGCAGGAACATGTCGAACGGCGGCGGGATCGCGGCCTCGAACATCGGCGAGCCCCAGCCGGGGTGGCCCTCGCCGGCCCGCTGCTGCACCGCCTGCTCGCCCTCGTGGTACGGCGTCTTGACCATCGGTCGGCCCTTTCTGTGCGGGTGTTCGTGTCCGGTGCGGCGCTCGGCCGACCGTCGTCCGGTCGGTTCACGGGCGCGGGCCGGGCGCCCGGGGTGCGCCCCCGGGGCCCGGCCCGCACGTGCGGTCGGCGGCGCCGGTCAGGCGTGCTTGCCGATCAGCAGGACGGTGTCGACGACGCGGTTGGAGAAGCCCCACTCGTTGTCGTACCAGCCGGCGACCTTCACGGTGGTGCCGTTGATGACCTTGGTCAGGCCCGAGTCGAAGATGCAGGACGCCGGGTCGGTGACGATGTCGTTGGAGACCAGCGGCTCGTCGCTGTACCGCAGTACGCCGGCCAGCGCTCCCTCGGCGGCCTGCGCGAACAGCGCGTTGACCTCCTCGACGGTGGTCTCGCGGGCGACGGTCACGGTCAGGTCGGTGACCGAGCCGACGACGACCGGGACGCGCAGCGCGTAGCCGTCGAGCTTGCCGTTGAGCTCCGGCAGCACCTGGCCGATGGCCTTCGCGGCACCGGTGCTGGTGGGCACGATGTTGCCGGCGGCGGCGCGGGCCCGGCGGAGGTCCTTGTGCGGACCGTCCTGCAGGTTCTGGTCCTGGGTGTAGGCGTGCACGGTGGTCATCAGGCCCTGCTCGATGCCCAGGCCGTCGTTGAGCACCTTCGCCATCGGAGCGAGGCAGTTGGTGGTGCAGGAGGCGTTGGAGACGACGCTGTGCACGTTCTCGTCGTACGCCCCGTCGTTGACGCCGAAGGCGATGGTGAGGTCCTGGTTGGTGGCCGGCGCCGAGATGATCACCTTGCGGGCGCCGGCGGCGAGGTGCGCCTTGGCCTTCTCGGCGTCGGTGAAGACGCCGGTGGACTCCACGACCACGTCGACGCCGAGCTCGCCCCAGGGCAGGTCGGCCGGGTTGCGCTCGGCGGTGACGCGGATGCTGCGCCCGTCCACGACGATCTCGCCGTCGCCGGCGGCCACCGGCACCGGCAGCTTGCCGAGCGTGGTGTCGTACTTCAGGAGGTGGGCCAGGGTCGCCGCGTCGGTGAGGTCGTTGACGGCCACGATCTCGATGTCGGCGTTCTGCTCAAGTGCGGCGCGGAAGAAGCTCCGGCCGATCCGGCCGAATCCGTTGATGCCTACCTTGATTGCCACGGGTGGGGCCCCTTCTGGGTGGGTGCACAGGGGAGCGCGCGCAGCGCCGGTGATCCGCGCGCCCGGCACTGATCTGTACCGCCGACGCTAGGCGGGCCCTGCGGGGGCCACTTGTCGGAACGCGCACGGGTTGTTGCGCCGCGGCGCACGATACGGCCGGACGGCTTCACAGCAGGGCCCGCATCACTGCTGCCGATGAAATCTGCATACCTTCCAGAAGGTATGTTTCCATGATGGAGGGGTCCGCCCTCCCGGAGCGGACCGGGTGTCGGCAAACGCGGCCTCAAGTCCCAGCGGGGGAGCCATGGATGCATTGCCCATCGAGAACGGGCACACCGAGAGCGGGCCGACCGGGCGCCCGGACGCGGACCTGCTCTCGCCACCTGCCACCGAGAACGTCAGCGAGGTCAGCCTCGGCAAGGTCCTGATCACCGTCGTCGAGGGCACCGCCCCCGAGACCGCCGGGGAGGACATCAGGATCTCCCAGTACCGCGACCGCGCGGGCGAGGCCTACCTGCGGGTCAGCTGCCCGCTGGCCGACCCGCTCGCCGTCCCCGAACTGCTGCGCCGGCTCGCCGACCAGGGAGCACTGCCGGCCGACCGCACCACCGAGCTGCTCGCCCGCGGCATCACCGGGCTCGTCGCCCAGGCCTGCGCCGACTACATGGACCGCGGCCTGGAGGCGCCCCGCCCCGCCCGCAGCTCCGGCCTCGCCCGCCGCGCCATGCTGCAGCGGATCAAGCACTTCGCCCGGGCCCGGCTCGCCGACCCCGAGCTGAAGCCGGAGATGCTCGCCCAGCAGCACCACATCTCGCTGCGCTACCTGCAGAAGCTCTTCCAGGAGCACGGCCAGAGCCCGGCCAGCTGGATCCGCGACGAGCGGCTGCACCGCAGTTGCACCGAGCTGCGCGACCCGCGGCTCGCCCACCTGACCATCGCGATGATCGGCGAGCGCTCCGGACTGTACGGCGCCTCGCACTTCAGCCGGCTGTTCCGGGACCGCTACGGCATCTCGCCGCGCGAGTACCGCCGCTACCACGCACGCCCGGCCGACGCCGCCGCCTGACCGGCACCACCACAGCCGGGGCGCCACGGCCTGACGGACCGTCCGCCGCACCGCAGCACCGCCGCCCGACACCGACCGGACCGACCCCCGGGACGACCGGCGCCGCCGGTCCCGACCGAAAGGCCCTCCCCTTGTCCAGCTTCGAATACCCAGGCGAGTTCTACGAGGTGATCCGCAAGGATTTCCGGGACCTCGCCACCGAGACCGAGTTCCTCGCCTCGTACCTGCCGCCGGGCGGCCGGGTGCTCGACATCGGCAGCGCCACCGGCGCCAACCTGCGGGCCCTCGCCGCTCTCGGCCACCCCGGCACCGGCCTCGACCAGAGCGCGTCCTTCACCGCGTACGCGGCCGCCGCGGCCGCCGAGCCGGGCGCCGCCGACGTCGAATACGTGCACACCCGCGCCGAGGAGTGGAGCACCGAGCAGCGCTTCGACCTGGTCTACAGCCTGTTCAGCACGCTCAACCAGCTGACCCGGGCCGAGCTGCGGAGCCTGCTGGAGTCCGTCCGCGGCTGGCTCTCCCCCGGCGGCCACGTCGTGGTCGACATCGGCCACCTGCTGAACTTCGTCGACGGTTACCAGCCGAACATCATCGCCCACCACCAGGGCGACGGCCTGCTGGTCACCCGGCTCGCCCGGCAGTCCGTGCACGCCCACCGGGCGGTGTGGCGCAACGAGGAGACCATCATCGCCCGCGACGGCGGCGGCACGGTCTCGATGTACGCCAACTTCTTCGACCAGACCGTCTTCACCGCCCCCGAGGTGCGCGACCTGCTGGTGGACGCCGGCTTCGAGGTGGTCGCCGAGTACGGCGGCTTCCGCAAGGAGCCCGGCCCGCGGATGGGCCGCGGCCCGCTGCTGTTCGTCGCCCGCGCCGCGTCCGGCAAGGAGGCCGCCGCATGACCGCCCCCGCCGCCACCCGGACCCTGCCGCCCGCCGTCCTCGACGGCGGCCCGGCGCCCGAACTCCCGGTCTGCAACCTCGGCGAGGCCCTGCAGCGGGCCGCCGCCCGGCCCGACGCGGGCCGGATGCACTTCGTCCGCCCGGACGGCTCCGACGCCTCGCTGGGCTACCCCGAGCTGCTCGACGGCGCCCGCCGCATCCTCACCGGGCTGCGGGCCGGCGGCGCCCGCCCCGGCGACCGGGTGCTGCTCCAGGTCCGCGAGGAGCAGGACCTGCTGGCCGCGTTCTGGGCGGCCGTCCTCGGCGGACTGGTACCGATCCCGGTGCCGCCCGGCCGCAGCGACGCCCCCGAGGCGGCCGCCCAGCAGCTGGAGTGGATCTGGGCCGGGTACCAGAACCCCTGGGTGGTCGTCGGCGACGACGGCGCCGCCGCCGGCCCGGCGATGGCCGGGTCGGGCCGCTGGCTCGGCCGCACCGGCGAGCTGCGCGCCCACGCCCCGGCCGAGGAGCTGCACCCGGCGCGCGCCGACGACCTCGCCGTGCTGCTGCTGACCTCCGGCAGCACCGGCGTCCCCAAGGCCGTCGCGCTGACCCACCGCAACATCCTGGCCCGCTCCACCGCCACCGCGGCCGTGCGGAACCTGGACGTCACCAGCCGCTCCTTCAACTGGATGCCGCTGGACCACATCGGCGGCCTGGTCATGTTCCACGCCCGCGACGTGCTGCTCGGCTGCACCCAGGTGCACGCCCGCACCGACTGGGTCCTGGCCGATCCGACCCGCTGGTTCGAGCAGATATCCAAGCACCGCTGCGACACCACCTGGGCGCCCAACTTCGCCTTCGGCCTGGTCAACGACCGGGCCGAGGAGATCGCCGGCCGCGACTGGGACCTGCGCAGCCTGCGCTACATCATGAACGGCGGCGAGTCGGTCAAGGCCCGGGTCATCCGGCGCTTCCTCGACATGCTGGCGCCGTTCGGCCTGCCCCGGACGTCCATGCACCCCGGCTGGGGCATGTCGGAGACCTCCGCCGGCATCGTCGACTTCGTCTTCGACCCGGACACCATGGGCGACGAGCGCTTCGTCCCGGTCGGCCGCCCGCACCCGGGCGTCTCGCTGCGGATCGTGGACGAGCACGACGCCCCGCTCCCGGCCGGCACCGTCGGCCGGCTCCAGGTCACCGGCGCCCCGGTGTTCTCCGGCTACTACGAGAACCCCGAGCAGAACGCCAAGTGCTTCACCGCGGACGGCTGGTTCCGCTCCGGCGACCTCGCCGTCGTCGAGGACGGCATCCTCACCGTCACCGGCCGGGTCGACGACCTGATCGCGCTCAACGGCGCCGAGTACCACGGCCACGAGATCGAGGCCCTGGTCGAGGAACTCCCCTTCGTGGAGCCGTCCTTCACCATCGTCTCGCCGTGCACCGCGGCCGGCGGCGACGAGGAGGAGCTGGTCGTCTTCTACCACCCGCGCGGCGACGTCTCCGCCGACGAGGCCGACCGCCGCATCCGCGACCTGGTCACCGAGCGGTACGGCGTGCGGCTCGGCGACGTGGTCACCCTCGCCCGCGAGGACGTGCCGAAGACCGGTATCGGCAAGCTCCGCCGCGCCGAGCTGCGCAAGCGGTACGAGGCGGGCGCCGCCGGCCGGAACGCCCGGGCCTGACGCCCCCCGCGATGCACGGCACGAGCGGCCCCCGACCCGGACCCCTGGTCGGCCGGGGGCCGCTCGCCGTGTTTATGGAGAGGGAATGGACAACAGACGGGGGTCCGGCAGAAGTGTTTGCCCTCGAACCGTGAACTGCGGTACGTGAGTTCCGGGCACAGAGGGCCGAACGGAAGGAAGCCGATGGCACAGCAGGAGCGGGCCAGGAGGACGTACGAGGCGGTGCTGGACGCCGCGGCGAAGGAGTTCGCCGCCCACGGCTACACCAACACCAACCTCGGCCATGTGGCCCAGAGCACCGGTGTCACCAAGGGAGCCCTGTACGGCCACTTCGCCTCCAAGGAGGAGCTGGCCGCAGCGCTCGTCCAACACCTGGACGACGCATGGAAGTTGATCGAGGACGGGGTCGGTGAGAACCCCGAGTCGCCGGTGGCTACCCTGAAGGACGTGACCTGCGCACTGGTCGCACGGCTGCACCGCGACATCAGGGTCAACGCGGCACTGCGGCTGCTGCTCGAGGAGGCCCAGTCCTCCAAGCGGACGCCGGCGTTCGTGTCGGACGTGGAACGCACACTGCTGCGCCTGGTCGTCCAGGCGCAGCAGTGCGGCGAAATGGACTCCGCCTATCCGGCGGAGCCCGTCGCCCAGTTGATGACCACCGTGATCTTCGGTGCGCACTACCTCGGGTCGGTGCGCGAGGAGCTGGATCTGATCACCCGGGTGCGCTCCTCCTGGGACGTGCTGCTGCCGGCCCTGGGCGCCCGCTGGGTGGTCAGCTGAAGGGTGCCCCGCTGGGCGGGGAGCCGCATGCCCGCCGACCGGGCCGCGGCGGCCCGCCCCAGCGCCGGGCCGCCGCCGGCCGGGCGCTCGGCGGCCCGGCCGGAGTGCCGGTCGGCCGCCCCGGCCACCTCGCGGTGGGCCAGGTCGGCCAGCGCCACGATCCGCTCGGCCACGGGACGCAGACGTAATCCGCTCTCGGTGAGCGCGATCCTCCTCCCCCGCCGGTCGAACAGCACGGCGCCGAGCGAGGCCTCAAGGTGCTGGATCTGCGCGGTCACGCTGGACTGCGCGTAGTTCAGCTTCTTGGCGGCCCGGGTGAAGCTCATCTCGCTCGACACCTCGAGGAACGAACGCAGGTGCTGAAGTTCCATCAGGACTCCTTCCGAGCGGGCCGGCGGGCACGGACGGCACTGCGCGCACCCGGCGGTCCGTCAGGACGTGGGGCCGCCGGTCAGGGCGGCGCGGCGGAACGTCAGCTCCGCCTCGGCGATCGTGCGGCCCGCCTGGGCCGCCGTGGCGCGCACGGTGCGCGAGCCGGGCGCCCCGACCGACGGCTGGGCGTCGAGCAGGATCGGCGCGCCGAACTCGCCGTACGCGTGGAACTCGACCCGCAGACCGGTGAGCACCTCGTCGGACGCGCCGTCGTGCGGGGCGTCCGCGAGCAGTCCGCTCTGCCGGATGGCCTCCAGCAGCAGCACGGCCTGGACGTGGTCGGAACCGTGGTCGAAGAAGGTCGGGTGGTCCTGGTCGACCCGCAGCCGCCAGCGGGCCCCGTCGCCCGGTTCGGCGGTGAGCAGCACCACGTCGTCGGGGCGCCGGCGGCCGACCTGGGCCGGGGTGGCGGCCGGACGTCCCGCGGTACCCTGCGGGAGGTCCGTTCCGGCGGGGCGGGCGCCCCGCAGCCGCTGGTAGAGGGCCGGGGCGAGGATCTCGCCGCCGATGGTCACCCGGGCACAGGGGCGGCCGGCGCCCGCGTGGACGACGGTGTGCGTGCGGAACGGCATCCGCCGCCCGACCCGGCACCCGGCCTGCATGTCGACGGCCAGGTCGAGGGTGACTTCCTGCGGAGCGGCCGCGGTGGCCCGGGCGGCCTGACAGTCTGTCAGTTCGAAGTCGAAACTCCGGGCGACGAAAGGGAGTTCCAACGGTATGCCGTAGTACTCGTGGAAGGTGAACATGGTGGCCTGGCGGACCGTCTCGATGATGACCATGCTGTCCGCGGTCCCGCCCGGTCCGGGCTGGAAGACCGCGTGGTCGCGGGGCCACTGGGCGGCCAACAGGTAGCTGTCCGCAGCGGCTCTGGCCGAATCGGTGAGGAACACCTCGGACACGGCGGCCTTGTGGACCAGTTTGCGCGACACCGTTCGATGGAAGTCGAGATCTGCGGCAACCCGCTGCCGCGGCAGCAGTCCGGCCGTCGGATGGGTCAGTTGATCCGGTGCAAAGGTGTCCATCGCGAGCCTTCCCCCACGGGGCTGTGAACGACAGGGCACTTGCCAGGGTCCGACGCTGGGACCGAAAGAAAATATACCTCCGGGAAGGTATGTTGCCAAGCGTTGACCTTCGCCAACTGCCCACCCGCACAAGGGAGAAGCGGTGGGCACCGCTCCGCACGAACGAGCCCGGAAAGGCCGCAGCCCCCACCCGGGGGCGGGGGCCGTGCACGTCACGGGGGACCGGGCCGGCGGCCCGGAAGGGCCGGAAGGCCCTGAGGGCGGGGAGGGCCGGCCCTACCGCCTCGGCAGGATCAGGTCCAGCAGCTCCTCGACCCGCTCCACCACGTCGGCGCGGTCGTGCAGGATCCACGACACGTGCTGCACTCCGAAGAACGAGGCGACGACCGTCTTCGCCAGCGCCTCCGCCGACGTCTCCGGCGGCAGTTCACCGGCCTCCTTGGCCTTCTCCAGCAGCAGCGTGTAGACGGCGATGTAGTCGACGAACGGCAGCGGCAGGTCGGCGTCGGTGATCATGCGCTCGGTCTGCAGCCGCACCGCCGCCTGCGCCATCACCTCGTCGCGCACCCGGTACGCCGTCGCCATCGTCAGCCGGCGGACGGTCTCCAGCGGCTCGAGGCCCGGGTCGTCCATCGCCTCGGTGGTCTTCGGCGCGGCCGCGTAGAAGCCCCCCACCAACTCGGCCGCCAGCGCCTCCTTGTTGGGGAAGTGGAAGTAGACCGCGCCCTTGGTGGCCCCGGCCTCCTCGGCGATCTCCTGCATGGTGACGACCTTGAAACCCTTGCGGGCGAACAGTCTTGCGGCAGCCTCCAGGACCGTCGCCCGGGTGCGCACCGCGCGCGCCTGCTTCAGCGTCGGCGCTCCCCGACCCACCGCATTGCGGACGGTACTGCCGCCGTCCGGATTCCCGCTGGCCGCCATGGCTCAACCTCCAGGGGTGCCGGCACACGGTCGTGCCGGATTTCGCGCGAATCATAACGTCCCGAAGGTATGTTCCCAATATTCTGCGACACGACGGCGCGTCGCCTTGTGCACGTGCCCTCGTGTACCTCCGTCCGCACCGACGGTGGCAGCTGCCTTCCGCCGCCCGCCGCCGTCGGCCACGCTGTCCGCGCCGGCGACGACCGGCGCGCCCGCTCCGCCCGCGACCACCGGGGCGGGGCCGTCGGGGCCGTCCCGACACCTGACGCACGTCCACGACAGGGGGAGAAAAGATGAGCATTCTGGACGATCCGCGCACCACAGCCGGGCCCGCCGCACTGCCGGGGGCCCTCGCCACCGCCGCGGACGCCCTGCGCACCACGGCACTCGGCCTGGCCGTCGAGGCCGACCGGCAGCGCGGCCTCGACTCCGCACTGGCCGAGCAGGTGACCCGCGCCGGCTTCGCCCGGCACTTCGTGCCGGGCCGATGGGGCGGCACCGAGGGCGGCTTCGCCGAACTGGTGGCCGCCGCCTCCGCCCTCGCCGAGGGCTGCACCTCCGCCGCCTGGTGTGCGGCGCTGCAGGCCGCGCACGGGCGGCTCGCCTCCTTCCTGCCGGAGGAGGGCCAGCGGGAGATCTGGGGCGACACCCCGGACGTGCCGATCGCGGCCGCCCTGGTGCCCCCGACCGGCCGGCTGACCAGGACGGCCGACGGCGGGATCACGATCACCGGCCGCTGGCGGTGCGTCAGCGGCGTCCGGCACGCGGCGTGGGTGCTGCTCGCGCTGCCCGATCCGGACGCGCTGCCGGGCGACTTCGTCATCGCGGCCGTCCCCCGGGAGGCCGTCACGGTGCACGACACCTGGCACAGCAACGGCTTACGGGGCACCGGCAGCCACGACGTGAGCGTCTCCGAGCCGCTGACCGTCCCCGCCCACCGCTGCACGGCCTTCATGGACCTGGTCCGGGAGTCCGGCCGGGCCGGCCGGGCGCGCTGCCACAGCGTGCCGCCGCGGATGGTCGCCGGACTGGCCTTCGCCGCGCCCGCCGTGGGCGCGGCGCGCGGCGCGCTGCGGGCCTGGGCGGCCCCACTGGCGGACGCGCACGGGCCGGGCGGGCCCGCCGTCAGCCCGGCGCGCTGCGAGGTGATGGCGCGGGCCTCCGCCGAGATCGACATCGCCGCCTCACTGCTCGCGGACGCCGCGGCGCGGGCCGACGCCGGACCGGTCGGCGACCGGGCGGTGGGCCACAACATGCGGGACACCGCACTGGCCGTTGAGTTCACGGTCGCCGCGGTGGAACGGCTGTTCCGGGCCGGCGGGGTGGCCGCCCAGTGGCAGGACTCGGCCCTCCAGCGGTCCTGGCGGGACGTCCACACCCTGGCCGCGCACGGCGCCCTCAGCTGGGACGCCGCAGCCGCCGAATACACCCGCACCGGCCTGGCCGCCTTCGCCGGCTGACGGGAAGAGCGAACCGGAGCCCCGGGGTTTCGTGCCCCCGGGGCTCCGGGGTCTGTGACTCACCCGCTCGCCTCCGAGCCGAAAGGCTCGGATCAGGCCGACATCTCCTTGGGCAGGAGCATGTCGCGGGCGATCTGCGGAAGCATCTCGTCGAAGAGCTGCTGGCCGCACAGTTCGCCGTCGAGGGTGTACGGGATGTCGTCGACCGGGATCACCAGGGCCGGCAGCACCGGGACGAGCCGGGCGCAGGCGGCCCGGGCGGCCCGCTGGGTGGACTCCTCGCGCTCCGCGTCGGCGGGCACGAAGGCCACCAGCAGCAGATCGCCGTAGTCGGGGATCTCGCCGATCAGGATCGCGGTCTGGCGGGCGGCGGGCAGTTCGGTGAGGGCCCGCTCCAGCAGCAGGAGCCGGGCTTCGAGGTCGGCTTCTTCCAGCTCGTCCTCGGGAGTGTGCGGCGGAACCGGCGTGGTCATGCGGGAATCTCCGTAGCTGACTGCTTGTCCAGGTGGATGTAGAGGTTGACCAGCGGCATGATCTCGGTGAGCAGCTCGCCGGTGCGGATGGTGCCGGTGGGGCTGTACGGGATGGCGTCGACCGGGATCACGTGTGCGGGGATCCACGGCGTGCGGCGGGCGCAGACGGCGCTGACCGCCCGGTACGCGGCCGCTTCCAGGTCCCTGGCCACCGGGACGAACGGCACTGCCAGCACCGGGCCGTGGTCGGGCACGTTCACCCGCAGCACGGCGAGGTCGCGGACGGCCGGCTGGTCCAGCAGCTCGGTCTCCAGGCCGAAGAAGGCCGCGTCGCGGTCGCCGGCCGCGCGGGCCCGGACGGCACCGGCGGTGCGGCCGGTGAGCTCGAGCCGGCCCTCGTAGTCGATGACGCCGTCGTCGCCGGTGAGCAGGAAGGGCCGCGGGCCCTGGCCGTCGCCGAGGTCGACCAGGACGGAGGGCGCGGGGGCGTCCCCGTAGGCGTCCATCAGCTGGTAGCTGGCGACCGCGACCCGGCCGCGGACGCCGGGCGGCAGCGGGCGGTGCTCGCCGTCCAGGACGGCGATGCCGATGCCCGGCATGGCGCGGCCGGAGCGGCACGGCGAGAGCGCCAGCTCGTCCGGGCCGAGCACGGTGACCAGGCCGGTCTCGGTGGAGCCGTAGTAGTGGTGCAGGACGGGGCCGAAGCGGTCCCAGGCCTCGTTCACGATCCAGCGGTTGAGGTGCTGGCCGCCGGTGAGCAGGAAGCGCAGCCGGGACGTCTCCCGCAGTTCGGCGGAGGCCGGGTGGGCGAGCAGCCGGGAGAGCACCGGGGGCACCATCAGCGTGGCGGTGACGCCCTCGTCGGTGATCAGCCGGCACATCTCGGCGAGGTCGTGGTACGGGCCCAGGACGACGGTGCCGCCGAGGGCGAAGAACACCCGTGCCCAGCCGGGGCTGGAGGCGTGGTACATCGGCACGGTGACCAGGTAGGTGTCGTCCTCGTCGAAGGCGAACTCGTCGACCAGTTCGGCGAGCCGGCGGGCCTCGTAGGAACGGCGGCGGATCACCAGGCGGGGCGAGCCGGCCGCGTCGTAGCTGACCGCGAAGGACTCGTAGGGCTGCGAGATCGGGGCGGTGACCGCGGTCTGCGCGGCGGCCAGCGTGGAGTACGCCACCGGCTCGCCCGCCTGCGGGTTCGGCACGATCGGCTCGGGGGCCGCCAACTCCTCGCCCACGCCGTGCAGGTGGACCTGGAGGACGCCCTCGCGGTCGGCCCAGCCGGCTGCGATCAGCAGCGGGCGGTGCAGCTTGCTGCTGACCACCACGGTCGGCCGGAGCTGCTCCAGGGCGTCGGCGGTGGCCTCGGCGGAGGCCTCGAAGTCGAGACCGGTGATCGGCACGCCCAGGGTCTCGAAGGCGGCCGTGGTGACGACCAGCTCCCAGCCGTTGCAGCAGAGGAAGGCGGCCCGGGCGGGGCGTCCCTCCGGCAGCACGGCGGCCAGACCGCCGGCCACCTTGGCTATCTCGTCGGCCAGTTCGGACCAGGTGATCCGGCGTCCGCCGTCCACCAGGGCGACACGGTCCGGCCTTTCAGCGGCGTGCCGCAGGGCGTCTTGCAGCTTGATCATCTCGAACTCCGTTCCAGTGGGCTGGAGTTGGCCCTTCTGGTTCATCCATCGTCTGGGGCGCCGGAACACCTGCCCGGCGGTGTCGCTGGGGAAGGTCGGGCTCTTGTCGCTGCACGCGGTCGCCGCCGAATGCGCGGGCACGCGTCGGGGACACCTCCCCGATGGAAACAAACCTTCCCGAAGGTATCAATAGCAATCGGCAGCTCCGATGCTCCGCGGGATCCGGCCCTCCCCGCACCGCCGCACCCCCTCCCACCTGCGGCGTCGCACGCGTGCGCGGATCCACGACGGCCGGTGCGCGGACCGGCAACACCCCCGTCCGGCCGGTCGGTAGCTTCGGCCGGGCACCACCCCACCGCGCCAGCTCACCGTCCCACCGTGGAAGGACCAGCCCCATGAAGCGCCGCCTCGTCGCCCTCACCGCCGCCCTCGCCATCGCCGCCGGCGGCGCCACCCTCGTCGCCGGCCAGGCCTCCGCCGACGACGGCAGCACTGCCGCGGCCTCGGCCGCCGGCTACAACGCCCTGCCCCCGTTCGCCGGCAAGACGTTCCTCATCACCGTGGACAACGGGAACGTCTACAAGAACACCTACTCCGCGGACGGCACCCAGCTGCACTCCGAGACCGTGCAGGGCAACGGCGTCGGCGAGGTCTTCGACGCCACCCTGGCCACCTCCCAGGTCGGCTGGAACCTCTACTTCACCAACTGGGTCGAGCCCAACGGCGTCACCGTGAGCCACGTGATGAACTTCAACAACAAGACCGTGCAGGTCTACTTCACCTTCCAGACCGCCACCGGCACCCGCCTCGGCCAGCTGCACAGCGCCACCATGACCCGCGTGGCCTGACCCCTCGGGCCCGCGCCTCCCCGGGCGTGCCGGGGCACCGCCCCACCCGGCGGTACCCCGGCACGCCGCCCGACAGTGGTTGACTGGACCGCATGAGCATTCACGAGAACCTGCTCGGCGGCCCCCCGCCGACCCACCTGCCGGCCGAGCCCGGGCCGCTGGAGGCGCTGGCCCAGGGCGCCTCGCCCTCCGAGGTCGCGGCGAAGTTCCCGACCTCCTCGCTCGCCTGGGCGCAGCTCGCCGACGACGCGTACGCCGCGGGCCGGGTCGTCGAGTCGTACGCCTACGCCCGCACCGGCTACCACCGGGGTCTGGACGCGCTGCGCCGCAACGGCTGGAAGGGCCACGGCCCGGTGCCGTGGGAGCACGAGCCCAACCGCGGCTTCCTGCGCGCCCTGCACGCACTCGGCCGGGCCGCCGCCTCCATCGACGAGAAGGACGAGGCCGAGCGCTGCGCCCAGTTCCTGCGCGACAGCTCGCCGACCGCCGCCGACACCCTGGGCTGACCACCACCGCCGGCCACGGCGGACCCGCGGGCGGCCCCAGGACCGCCCGCGGGCACCCGGCCGGCCAGACCCGCGCGAACGGAAACCGCACCCGTGGACATCCGCCGCATCACCGACCCCGCGGCCGTCACCGCCGCCGCGCACCTCTTCGACACGGCCCCCGAGCCGGCGGCCACCCGGCGCTTCCTCGCCGACGAAGGCCACCACCTGCTGATCGCCTACCTGGACGGCACCCCGGCCGGCATGGCCACCGGGGTGGAGACGACCCACCCCGACAAGGGCACCGAGATGTTCCTCTACGAACTCGGTGTCGACGAGCCGTACCGCGGACGCGGCATCGGCCGGGCCCTCGTCGCGGCCCTCGCCGACCTGGCCCGTGAGCGCAACTGCTACGGCATGTGGACGGTCACCGGCGGGGACGACGCGGCCGCCCTCGCGACGTACCGCGCGGCCGGAGGCGACCCGGAGGAGCGCCGGACCGTCATGTCCTGGACGTTCGACCGGGGCTGAGCCTCCCCGCCGCAGCATCGGTCGCTCCGCCACAGCGCGTCCCGGGCCCGCAGGCGGCAGGGCAGACTGTGCGCCTGACGGACCGCCGCACGACGGGTGCGGCCGCACGGACAGGAGCAAGACGCATGGCGGACACCCGGCGGCCCGGACCCGCAGCACTCGCGGCGGCCGGCCTGGCCCTGATCGCCGTGCAGGGCATCGGCCTGTGGGTCGGCAGCTCGGGCGGCCCGGCGTTCGTCGCCCGGGTGTGCGACCACCCGGTGGTGCTGGGCGTCCTCGCCCTCGTCCTGCTCGCCGCGGCGCTGTTCCTGCGGACGCGCTCCCGCATCGTCCGGGCCGAAACCGTGCTGGTCGCCGCCACCCTGACCGCCGGGGCCGTGGGCCTGCAGGCCATGGGGCTCCTCCCGGACTGGGAGGTGACGGACCGGAGGTCCGCGCCCGGGAACGCGGAACGCACCGTGGTGGTGGAGCAGGCCTCCGACTGGATCGACACGCTCACCCGGGTCTCCGTGGAGGACGGCTCCGGGCTCGTCCTGTGGCGCTGGCAGGTCGGCGAGTTCAGCAGCGACGACCCGGCGCTCGACGTCGCCTCGGTGGACTGGGCTGGCCCCGACCGGCTGCGCCTCACCGGCCCCGACGGCGATGTGCGCCTCGTCGACCTCGCCCCCGGCAGCGGCCGGCCCTCCCGCACCTTCTCCCGCTACTGACGCCGGCCGGCACCGGCGCCGTACGGGAACGGGCCCCACGGCCCGACGGCCTGCAACCGGACCGGACCGGAACGCGTCCTTCCGCGATGGACGGGACCCGTGACGGCGACGTCCGGGCGACCCCGTGCATACCGGGTATGTGGACATGGGGGCCGCTTGCGTGCGAGGGTGGATCGACGGTATCGATTCTGCAACACATGACGCTCCGTCACATCCTGTCCCCGACCAGAGAGTCCCTCGTGCGAGCAGCCTCCGCCACCAGGAACGCACCCGCGCCCGGCAGACGCCGCGCCCGTCAGCAGCGGCGGCGGCGGGCGCGGCGGCGCACGGCCTTCGGCATAGGCCTGCTCTGCTCACTCACGGTGCTGGGCGTCACGGCGTTCATGGTGCTCGGCGACAAGGACGGCACGGGCTCCGGCGGCCCGACCGCACAGGCCCGGCCGATCCCGCCGCTGAGCAGCTCCTCGACGGCCGCCCAGAAGGCCCCCGAGAGCCCGACTCCCACCCCGACACCGACCCCCAGCCCGACGCCCAGCCCCAGCGCGGTCACCGAGAAGGGCAAGGGCACCTTCACGATCGCCACCGCCAGCGGCAGCGCGGTCGGCAAGGGGACGGTCCGGCGCTACCGGGTGGAGGTCGAGGACGGCATCGGCATCGACCCGCAGGCCGCCGCCCGACAGGTCCAGGCGATCCTCAGCGACAAGCGCAGCTGGACGGCCGACGGGAAGAACGGCTTCAAGCTGGTCTCCGACGGCGTGTACGACTTCACCGTCAAGGTGGCCTCGCCCGACACCGTCGACCGGATCTGCGGATCGGCCGGCCTGGACACCAAGGGCGAGGTCAACTGCGACGTCGGCAAGCAGGTCGTCGTCAACTCCAAGCGCTGGCTGACCGGTTCCCCGCAGTTCAGCGGCACGCTCGACGACTACCGGGCCCTCATCGTCAACCACGAGGTCGGACACCGGATCGGCCACGGCCACGAGGGCTGCCCCGGCAAGGGCAAGCCCGCACCGGCCATGATGCAGCAGATCTACGGCCTCAACGGCTGCGTCTCCAACGCCTGGCCGTACACCGCCGAGGGCGTCTACATCAGCGGCCCGAGCGTCCCGTAGGGCCTGTCCGAGGCACCTGGACGGTCCACCCGGGGCCACCCGTCCGGTCAGTACGCGATCGCCGCCACGCCCTCCGCGGTGCCGGCCACCAGCAGCCCCCCGGCGAGGGCCAGCGCCCAGACCTGCGAGCCGAGCCGCACGTCGAGCGGCTCCGCCGCCCCCGGCACCCGGACCCGCACCAGGCCGTCCGCCCAGGCCGCCGCCACCACCGGGCCGGCCGGGGTGTCGGCCGCGGCGAGCGCGGTGACCTGGCCCCCGCGACGGTCGAGGGCTTCGTCGGCCGGGGCGTCGGCGCCGTCCGCCCACACCCGCACCGAGCCGTCGAACCCGCCGCTGACCAGCAGCCCGGTCGTTCCGGCCAGCGCCGTCACCGGGCCCTCGTGCAGCTTCTCGCCGACCGCCCCGACCCCGGTCCCGTACCGGTGGACGGCGCCCGTGTCGTCGCCGACGGCCGGCAGTCCCTCCGCGCCGGTGGCGGCGATCGCGCTCAACCCGCCCCTGGCGGCCGCCCGCAGGGCCTCCAGGGCCGCCTCGACGGCCTCTGCGGGGTGGGCGGCGCCCGGCCGGGGCAGTGCGGCCGCGGTGCCCTCCGCGTCCAGCAGGACGACGGTGCCGTCCGCGGCCGCGGTCAGCCCGCGCAGCGGCCGGGCGGCGGGCAGCGCGACCCGGGCCAGCGGACGGCCGGTCGGCGCGTCGACGGTGCGGACGACGCCCGACGGGTCGGCCAGCAGCAGCTGCCCGGCGTAGCCGCCGGTGCCGACCGCGAGGCCGGCCACCGGTCCCGGCCAGCCCTTCGAGGAGTCCGGCCACATCGCCCAGACCGCCCGCCAGGGCGCGGGGACGGCCGCCAGGCGCTCGGCGGCCTCGTCGTCCATGCCGATCAGCCGGGTCCGCAGCACGGCCGCCCGGACGGCCGGGTCGGGCTCGCCGACCAGTGCCGGGCCGGCCGCCGTCCAGGCGGCGGGGACGGCGCCGTACACCTGGTCCAGGGCCGCCGTGACCGCCACCGGCTCGGCGCGGCTGAGGAGTTGGGCGTCGGCGAGCATGCCTTCGGCCGAGCCGTCGCGGGCGGCGGCGGTCCACAGGTCACCGAGCAGGGCGGCGTCCGCGGCACCGAGGTCGGGCCGGCCGTCGGGGTGGCGCGGCACCCGGGCGATCAGCTCCGCGCCCGTCTCGGCCGGGCGGCCGGCCGTTCCTTCGGCCGCACCGGGGCTGGGGTAGGCAGCGGGGTCGGCCCCGACCGCGGCTGCCCAGGCGGCGAACCGCGCGGGCTCCGTCCACTGCGGCAGGTCGAGGTCCAGGACAGCGGGCTCGGGCACCACCGTGCCGAAGGCGACCGCCGCGGCACCGCCGTCGGGCGCCTCGACGACCATCCGCACCAGCTCGGACTCGGCCAGCGGCCGCAGCAGCCCGGCCACCAGGTGGGAGGGGTGCACGGCGCGGCCGAGGTCGGGGACGCAGACCACGATCCGCAGGCCGTCGTCCTCGAGCGCGGCGAGCAGTTCGTCCGGGCGGCGGACGAGGTGGCCGAGCTGCCGGCCGAGCTGCCAGAGCGCGCTGTCGACGGTGAGCCGTTCCCCGGCGAGCACCGCGTGCACCCGCCGGTGCTCGGGCACGTCCTCGCCGGTGCCGGCCTCGGCGAGCCAGGAGAGCAGATGGGTCTTGCCCGCCCCGGCCGAGCCGGCCACCCGGCACAGCCGCGGCGCCCGCTCGTCCGCGAGCCAGCCGAGCAGCGCCCGCCCGGCCGGCCTGCGGCCCGCCCTCAGCGGCGGTATCCCAAGCGCGCCGTCACTCATGCCCTGGTCCCCTCGTAGCCCGGTGAACGACCCATGAGCTTAGACCGACCGGCACATGGGGGGCGGCGACGGTGCGTCAGCCCAGCACGGGCAGCAGGCCGCCGATGTCGCTGCGCTCGCCGCTGGCCTGCACCTCGGCGGCCTCGACGGCGTCCGGCCAGGCGCGGCGTCCGGTGGCGAGCCGGATCCAGGTGAGCGGGTCGGTCTCGACGACGTTCGGCGGGGTGCCGCGGGTGTGCCGGGGGCCCACCACGGCCTGCACGACCGCGTACGGCGGAATCCTCAACTCCACGGCGCCGCCGGGCGCCTGATCCGCGAAGGCGTCGGCGAGCAGCCGGGTGGCGGCGGCCACCGCCTGCCGGTCGTGCGGGAAGGCGTCGAGGCCGAGCGCGTCCGCGAGGTCGTCCGCGTGCACCACGGTCTCCACCAGCCGGGTGACCAGGAAGTCGGCGAGCGGCATCGGCCCGAAGCGCATCGCGATCCGCCGCCCGGGCTCCGCGGCGGCGGGGCCGGCGAGCACGGCGAGCAGTTCGTCGCAGCGGCGGTCGAACTCGGCGGCGACCTCGTCCCGGGTCCCGGCGAAGGGGCCGGCGGCGAGTTCCTCGGCGATGTCGTTGATGGTGGCGGCCGCGGTACGGGTGCTGCGGGCCCAGTCCAGGGGCGTGATCGCCGCGGCGTCCGGCAGCGGGTCGTCCAGGTGGGCCGGCACCCAGCTGACGACCATGCCCAGGTGGGACACCAACTCCCGTACCCGCCAGTCGCCGAGGCGGGTCGGCAGGTCCAGCTGGTCCCCGGTCAGGCCGCGGACGGCGCCGCGCAGCGCCTCGGTCTGCCCGGCGAGCGCGGTGCGCACCTTCGCCGGGTCGTACGTGCGGGTCTTGGTCGGCATACGGGGCAGCGTAGCGCCGAGGGGCGGCCGGCTCCGGAGAGCCGACCGCCCCTCGGGACGTACGCCGGTCAGGCGAGCAGGGCCTCGATGACGCCGGTGTGGGCGTCCTTCAGCTCCGCCAGCGTGACGGTGAACTGGCCCTGGACCTCCAGCGCGTCGCCGTCGACGACGCCGATCCGGGCGGCGGGCAGGCCGCGGGCACCGCACATGTCGTTGAACCGGACCTCCTCGCTGCGCGGCACGGAGACCACCGCGCGGCCGGCCGACTCGGAGAACAGGAACACGAACGGGTCCGTGCCCTCCGGGACGACCACGCGGGCGCCGTTGCCGCCCTTGAGGCAGCTCTCGACCAAGGCCTGGCCGAGGCCGCCGTCGGAGAGGTCGTGCGCGGCGTCGATCATGCCGTCGCGGGAGGCCGCGATCAGGATCTCGCCGAGCAGCCGCTCGCGCTCCAGGTCGACCTTGGGCGGCAGGCCGCCGAGGTGGTCGTGGGCGACCTGGGCCCAGGCGGAGCCGCCGAGCTCGTCCTCGGTGTCGCCGAGCAGGTACAGCAGCTGGCCCTGCTCCCCGAAGCCGATCGGGGTGCGGCGGGTGACGTCGTCGATGACGCCGAGCACCGCGACCACCGGGGTCGGGTGGATGGCGACCTCGCCGGTCTGGTTGTACAGCGAGACGTTGCCGCCGGTGACCGGGGTGCCGAGCACCTGGCAGGCGTCGGCGAGGCCGCGGGTCGCCTCGGCGAACTGCCACATCACGTCCGGGTCCTCGGGGGAGCCGAAGTTGAGGCAGTCGGAGACGGCGAGCGGCTTGGCGCCGCCGGCCGCGACGTTGCGGTACGCCTCGGCCAGGGCCAGCTGGGCGCCGGTGTACGGGTCCAGCTTGGCGTAGCGGCCGTTGCCGTCGGTGGCGACCGAGACGCCGAGGTTGGTCTCCTCGTCGATCCGGATCATGCCGGAGTCCTCGGGCACCGAGAGCACGGTGTTGCCGAGCACGTAGCGGTCGTACTGGTCGGTGATCCAGGACTTGGAGGCCTGGTTCGGCGAGCCGGCGACCTTGAGCAGGGCGTCCTTGAGCTCGGCGCCGTTCGCCGGGCGGGCGAGCCGCTCGGCGGTGGGGGCGTCGGCCTGCAGCGCGTCCTGCCAGCTCGGGCGGGCGAAGGGGCGGTGGTAGGTCGGGCCCTCGTGGGCGACGGTGCGCGGGGGCACGTCCACGACCTGCTCGCCGTGCCAGAAGATCTCCAGGCGCTCGCCGTCGGTCACCTCGCCGATGACGGTGGCGATGACGTCCCACTTCTCGCAGATGGCGAGGAAGCGCTCGACCTTGTCCGGCTCGACGATGGCGCACATGCGCTCCTGCGACTCGCTCATGAGGATCTCCTCGGGCGAGAGCGTGTTGTCGCGCAGCGGCACGGTGTCGAGGTCGATCCGCATGCCGCCGGTGCCGGCCGAGGCGAGCTCGGAGGTGGCGCAGGAGAGGCCGGCGCCGCCGAGGTCCTGGATGCCGGCGACCAGGTTCTCCTTGAAGATCTCCAGGGTGCACTCGATGAGGAGCTTCTCCTGGAACGGGTCGCCGACCTGGACGGCGGGGCGCTTGGCCGGGCCGGTGGACTCGAAGGTCTCCGAGGCGAGCACCGAGACGCCGCCGATGCCGTCGCCGCCGGTGCGGGCGCCGTAGAGGATGACCTTGTTGCCGGGGCCGGAGGCCTTGGCGAGGTGGATGTCCTCGTGCTTCATGACGCCGACGCAGAGCGCGTTGACCAGCGGGTTGCCCTGGTAGCAGGGGTCGAAGACGACCTCGCCGCCGATGTTGGGCAGGCCCAGGCAGTTGCCGTAGCCGCCGATGCCGGCGACGACGCCCGGGAGCACCCGGCGGGTGTCCGGGTGGTCGGCCGCACCGAAGCGCAGCGGGTCCATCACCGCGACCGGGCGGGCGCCCATCGCGAGGATGTCGCGGACGATGCCGCCGATGCCGGTGGCCGCGCCCTGGTAGGGCTCGATGTACGACGGGTGGTTGTGCGACTCGACCTTGAAGGTGACCGCGTAGCCCTGGCCGACGTCGACGACGCCGGCGTTCTCGCCGATGCCGACGAGCATGGCGTCGTTCTCCGGGGCCTTCTCGCCGAACTGCTTCAGGTGGACCTTGGAGCTCTTGTACGAACAGTGCTCCGACCACATGACGGAGTACATCGCGAGCTCGGCGCCGGTCGGCCGGCGGCCGAGGATCTCCCGGATGCGCGTGTACTCGTCCTCCTTGAGGCCGAGTTCGGCCCAGGGCTGGGCGGCGTCCGGGGTCTGCTCGGCGTTCTTGACGGTGTCGAGGCTCATCAGGCGTTCACCAGCTGCTTCAGGACGGAAGTGAAGAAGCCCAGGCCCTCGGTGGTCGGGCCGGTGAGCGGCTCCACGGCGTGCTCCGGGTGCGGCATCAGGCCGACGACGTTGCCGGTGGCGTTGGTGATGCCGGCGATGTCGCGGTACGAACCGTTCGGATTGACGTCGAGGTAACGGGCCACGACCCGTCCCTCGGCCTCGAGTTCGTCGAGGACGTGCTCGTCGGCGACGAAGCGGCCCTCGCCGTTCTTCAGCGGCACGACGATTTCCTGGCCGCTGCTGTAATCGGACGTCCACGCTGTGTCGGCGTTCTCGATGCGCAGCTTCTGGTCGCGGCAGATGAAGTGCAGCGAGTCGTTGCGGGTGAGCGCACCGGGCAGCAGGTGCGATTCGCAGAGCACCTGGAAGCCGTTGCAGATACCGAGGACGGGCATTCCCTGCCGGGCCTGCTCGATGATGGTGTCCATGACCGGCGAGAAGCGGGAGATGGCCCCGCAGCGCAGATAGTCGCCGTACGAGAATCCGCCCGGCAGAACGACCGCGTCGACCTGGTGCAGGTCCTTGTCGCGGTGCCAGAGGGCGACCGGCTCCGCGCCGGCGAGGCGGACCGCGCGCTGTGCGTCGCGGTCGTCGAGGGATCCGGGGAAAGTGACGACGCCAACGCGGGTGGTCACTTCGCCTCCTCCTCGACGCGGACGGTGAAGTCCTCGATCACGGTGTTGGCGAGAAACGTCTCGGCGGCCTCGCGGATGCGGGCCAGCGCGGCGTCGTCGACCGGCCCTTCCAGCTCCAGCTCGAAACGCTTGCCCTGGCGGACGTCGGCGATCCCGGCGAAGCCGAGACGCGGCAGTGCACGCTGCACCGCCTGTCCCTGGGGGTCGAGGATCTCCGGCTTGAGCATGACGTCGACTACGACGCGTGCCACTGGCACTCCCGGTGGTGATTGCGAAGGCGGGGGACCTTCAGACTACCTGGGATTTCGGGCCCCTCCGCGGGCCACTCCTAGCGACGCGCGTAGACAAACGCCCCTTACGCAGCAAGGGCTCCGGGCGTTCGAAGCCCTCCCGGGCATCCTCCCGGGTGCCCCTTTTCTCCGGATTCAATCCCCGCCCGGGCGGCCCCTCCGAGAACACCCGAATACCGGCACACCGGACATGTCGGCCACGCCTATCGACGGCAATCCTCCCCCTCGTGAAGCCTCGTGAATATCCGGAAAAAAGGAATGCCGGGGCCTTCGATTTCCAGCCCCTTTGGGTGCAGAATAGGGCGACCGGCGGCAGCAAGCGGCTGTCTTTCGGCACGGCGTGCCCGCCTGCCGTCATGCGCCCGCACCGCCGGCGGACGGGCCACCGGGCACCAGCACCCGGCGGCCGAATTGCCCGAGAGGATTGACACCCATGGCTCAGCGTGTAGTCGTCACGCTCTCCGACGACCTGGACGGCGGCGCCGCCGCAGAAACCGTCCACTTCGGTGTCGACGGGAAGTCGTACGAGATCGACCTCTCCGTGGAGAACGCGGAGAAGCTGCGGGAGGCCCTCGCCCCGTTCGTCGCGGCCGGCCGCCGACAGAGCCGCACCGGCAAGTCCTTCCGGCGCACCGCCCTCACCCCGGACCCGGCCGCCGTGCGCAAGTGGGCCCAGTCGCACGGCATGGAGCTGCCCGCCCGCGGCCGCATCCCCAAGGCCGTCTACGAGCAGTTCGCCGAGGCCAACTGAGGTCCGGCCGCAGCAGCAGCCCCGCCCCGGTACCCCTCCGGGGAAAGGGTGGGGCGAGCACTCCGATCGATGGGGTAGAGTATTTCTCGTCGCCGCAACCGGGGGCCGAAAGGCAGCCGGGCGGGGCGATCGGTGCCCAGGCACCATGCGGACGTGGCTCAGTTGGTAGAGCATCACCTTGCCAAGGTGAGGGTCGCGAGTTCGAATCTCGTCGTCCGCTCGCAGTGTCGAGCAAACAGCAGTTCCGCCCGACCCGGCAGTACAACTCAACAGCATGCGGACGTGGCTCAGTTGGTAGAGCATCACCTTGCCAAGGTGAGGGTCGCGAGTTCGAATCTCGTCGTCCGCTCCGAATACGAAGGGCTCCCTCTCGCGAGGGGGCCCTTCGTGGTTTCCGGCCTGTCCCACATCCGGCCCCGCCGGGCGCCATGACATTTGTCACCACCGACCCGTGGAAGCGCACGGGCAGCCGATGACGGCGCGCACTGACCGTGCGCGCCGCGCGCCGGAAGGCTGGAGGCATGAAGGACACCAGCCACTCCGGGCCCGCCGTCGAGGCCGTGGAACTGCACCGCCGCTACGGCCCGGCCGGCCCGAACGGCTTCGACGCCGTCCGCGGCCTCGACCTCACCGTCCACCGCGGCGAGCTCTTCGCCCTGCTCGGCACCAACGGCGCCGGCAAGACGTCGACCATGGAACTCCTGGAGGGCCTCGCCGCCCCGACCGCCGGCCGGGTGCGCGTGCTCGGCCGCGACCCGCACCGCGAGCGCACCGCCGTCCGGCCGCGGATCGGCATCATGCTGCAGGAGGGCGGCTTCCCCGGCGACCTCACCGTCGCCGAGACCTGCCGCGGCTGGGCCGGGCTCACCACCGGCGCCCGGCCCGTCGACGAGGCCCTCGGCCTGGTCGGCCTCGGCGACCGGGCCGGCGTCCGGGTCAAGCAGCTCTCCGGCGGCGAGCGCCGCCGCCTCGACCTCGCCGTCGCCCTGCTCGGCCGCCCCGAGGTGCTCTTCCTCGACGAGCCCAGCACCGGCCTGGACCCGGAGGCCCGCGCCGCCGTCTGGCGGCTGATCCGCGAGCTCCGCGGCGAGGGCACCACCGTCCTCCTCACCACCCACTACCTGGAGGAGGCCGAGGAGCTCGCCGACCGGCTCGCCATCATGCGCGCCGGACGGATCGCCGCCACCGGCACCGTTGGCGAGGTCATCGCCGACCGCCCGGCCCGGATCGCCTTCGAGCTCCCCGAGCGCTGCGGCCCGTACGAGGCGCTCGGCCTGCCCGCCCTGCCCGCCGCCGAGGTCACCGCGGAAGGGCGCCGGATCACCGTCCGCACCCACCGGCTGCAGAGCGACCTCACCGACCTCCTCGGCTGGGCCGCCCACCACGGCGTCGCCCTCGGCGGGCTGGAGGCCCGCAGCGCCACCCTCGAAGAGGCCTTCCTCGCCATTGCCGCCGAAGCGGCCGCCACCCCCGAGACGATCGGCAGCACCCGATGACCGCGCCCGCCGCCCCCGCCCCGACCACCACCGCGGGCCGCCTGCTCGCCCTCGGCCGCACCGAGGCCACCCTGCTGCTCCGCAACCGCACCGCGCTCTTCATGGCCGCCGCAATGCCGCTGGTCATGATGGTGGCCCTCAAGGGCATCCTCGACCAGCAGGCCGCGACCACCCCGAACCTCGACCTGCACGCCAACCTGGTCAACGGCGTCGCCGGTCTGGTCCTGCTCTTCGTCGTCTACTACAACCTCACCACCGCCTACGTCGCCCGCCGCGGCGAGCTCGTGCTCAAGCGGCTGCGCACCGGCGAGGCCCGCGACCTGGAGATCCTCGGCGGCACCGCGCTGCCCTCGGTCGTCCTCGGCCTGCTGGAGTGCGGCCTGATCGGCGCGGTCGGCGCCGCCCGGCTCGGCCTGCCCGCCCCGGTCAACCCGCTGCTGATGGCCCTCGGCCTGCTCCTCGGCATCGGACTGCTGATCGCCCTGGCCGCCGCCACCAGCGCCTTCACCAAGACGGTGGAGACCGCGGGCATCACCACCCTGCCGCTGCTGTTCCTCGCCCAGATGGGCTCCGGCCTGCTCCTCCCGCTGGAGACCATGCCCGACGGCCTGGCCACCGCCTGCCGCCTGCTGCCCACCACCCCGGCCTTCCAGCTGATGCGCCTCGGCTGGTTCGGTACCGACGGCTCCGACGAGCCCACCGGCTTCCCGGGCAGCTGGCTGGAGGCCCTCCCCCACCTCGGACTCGGCGTCCTGTGGCTGGCCGCCGGCGTCTGGGCCGCCCGCCGCTGGTTCCGCTGGGAGCCCCGCCGCTGACCGCACCCGTTACCCCCGGAACACACCCGTATTCGCCGACCACCGCTGATGGGAGGATCTGACGACCGTGCATCCGTCGAGAGGGGACGACGTGGACATGCCGAAGCCGGCCCGGCGCTGGCGGGACGTCGGCAAGCCCAAGCGCACCGAGATCTTCATCCGCTGGTCGCTGTACCTGACCGGCCTGCTCCAGCCGCTGGTCGTCGTCGGCGCGCTCACCGGGCAGGACGGCGAGGGCCTGCCCGCCCCCACCCGGATCGCGATCGCCACGGCCTCGCTCGCCACCACGGCGCTGTTCCTCGTGTGCTGCCGCACCGGGCTCGAGCACTACCTGGGCCGCCGCCCGCGGCCCACCGGCTGGCTGACCGCCTTCACCGCGACCGCCCTCGGCGGGTACTGGGCCGTGCTCGGCACCTACCACTCCGGCAGCACCGAGGCCGTCCCCTCCGGGGTCGTCGCCGCCACCTGGCTGCTGGTCTTCTGGTTCGCCCCGCTGGCCATCGCCGTACCCGCCAAGGCCTGCGCCCCGATCGGCCTGCTCGGCCTGCTGCTCTGCGCCCCCGCCGCCCTGGTCGGCGGCGTGCCCGCCGGGGCCGCGGCCGGCCTGGCGGTCGGCAACGCCGTCTCCATGGTCCTGGTCGGCGCCACCTGGCGCGGCTCCGCCTGGATCGTCGCCGTGGTCTGGGAACTCGACACCGCCCGCGAGGCCCAGGCCCGGCTCGCCGTCGCCGAGGAACGGCTCCGCTTCTCCCGCGACCTGCACGACGTGCTCGGCCGCAACCTCACCACCATCGCCCTCAAGAGCGAGCTCGCCGTTCAGCTCGCCCGCCGCGGACGCACCGAGGCCGCCGACCAGATGGTCGAGGTCCAGCGGATCGCCCAGGACTCGCAGCGCGAGGTCCGCGAGGTCGTCCGCGGCTACCGCACCGCCGACCTCGCCGCCGAGGTCGCCGGTGCCCGTTCGGTGCTGCGCGCCGCCGGCGTCGAGTGCGACATCGACCTCGGGCCGGACGCCGCCTCCCTCTCCGCCGTCGCCCAGTCCGTGCTCGGCTGGGTCGTCCGCGAGGCCACCACCAACGTGCTGCGGCACAGCGAGGCCGGGCACTGCACCGTCACCCTGCGGCTCGACGGCGGCCACGCCCGGCTGGAGGTGGAGAACGACGGCGTGGGCGAGCGCCCCGAACCGCGCGACCACCCCGGCACCGGCCTGCTGGGCCTGCGCGAACGGCTCGCCGCCCACGGCGGCGGGCTCACCCTCCCGCCCGCCGACCCGGGCCGGTTCCGCCTCACCGCATCGCTCCCGCTGAACCTGCCGGCCCTGGAGGTGGCCGCCCCGTGACCGAACCCGTCCGCGTCCTGCTCGCCGACGACGAGCACCTCATCCGCGGCGCCCTCGCCACCCTCCTCGGGCTGGAGGAAGACCTCCGGGTGGTGGCCCAGGCCGCCTCCGGGCCGGAGGCCCTCGCCATGGCCCGCGCCCACCGGCCGGACGTAGCCGTCCTCGACCTCCAGATGCCGGGCCTGGACGGGATCGAGGTCGCCGCCGAACTCCGGCACGTCCTGCCCTCCTGCCGGACGATGATCGTCACCGGGCACGGCCGGCCGGGATACCTCAAGCGGGCCCTGGAGGTCGGCGTCCGCGGCTTCCTCCCGAAGACCGTCTCCGCCTCCGACCTCGCCGGCATCATCCGCACCGTGGTGGCCGGTGGCCGCTACGTCGACCCCGAACTCGCCGCCGACGCCATCAGCGCCGGCGACAGCCCGCTCACCCCCCGCGAGACGGACGTCCTGGAGCTGGCCGCCCACGGCACCTCGATCGCCGAGATCGCCGAACGTGCCGCCCTCTCCCCCGGCACCGTCCGCAACTACCTGTCCTCCGCCGCCGGCAAACTCGGCGCCGAGAACCGCCACGCCGCCGTCCGCCTGGCCCGCGAACACGGCTGGATCTAGCTCCGGGAACCTGGGTCCGGCTCCGGGAACAGGGCGGGCGAAAACAGGGGCGCGTGGGGCGCCTCCCGGCCGAAGGCTGGGAGGC
>NZ_JBFAXX010000042.1:0-75768 GCF_040680995.1 Kitasatospora sp. NPDC051914 | reverse complement strand
GGTGGGCGTGCAGCAGGCGGGCGGCCCGGTCCAGCGTGGTGGCTTCGAGCAGGCGGGCGTCCAGGAGGTCGCGCAGGTCGTGGGCGATGCCCCGGTCCGGCGGGCCCGCGGGGACGGTCAGCCGGGGGCGCAGGTGCTCGCGCAGGCGCTCGCCGATCAGGGCCAGCCGGCTCTCCGCCTCCAGTTCGTCAGTCGAAGCCCCCGGTGGCGGCGTCGCCCAGCGTGCCCCCCGCACGGGAGTCCCGGACATCACCACTGACCCCGGGCACTGCCGTGGTACTGGCGATCACCGTGCGGGATCGCCGTGTGCGCCGTACTGGTCGGGATCGGCATCGTAGGCGGCAGCACAGTGCGGGGAGCAGAAGTAGACGGTGCCGTGGGGGGTGACTCGGGATTCGGCCGCCGTGTCCGGCCTGATGTTCATGCCGCACACGGGATCGGTGACCGCCGCAGCCTCCTGCTGCGCCGGCTCGTCGGCGTGGTCGTCCGACACCTCCACCCGCGGTTCTACGTGTTTGGCCCCGGTCCGGGGCAGGGCCTGGGGGTGCCAGCGGCGGAGCCGGTTGGAGTTGGTCACGACGGACAGGGAGGACAGGGCCATGGCGGCGGCTGCGATGATCGGGCTGAGGCGGACGCCCCAGATCGGGTAGAGGACGCCGGCGGCGACGGGGATGCCGACGGCGTTGTAGACGAGGGCGAAGAACAGGTTCTGGCGGATGTTGCGCATGGTGGCTCGCGAGAGCCGGACGGCGGTCGTCACGCCGGCCAGGGAGCCGGAGATGAGGGTGACGTCGGCGGCCTCGATCGCGACGTCGGTGCCGGTGCCGATCGCCAGGCCGACATCGGCGGCGGCGAGTGCCGGGGCGTCGTTGATGCCGTCTCCGACCATCCCGACCGTGCGGTTCTCGGCCTGGAGGCGGCGGACCTCGTCGGCCTTGTGCTCGGGCAGCACCTCGGCCAGAACCCGGGAAATGCCGATCTCTGCGGCGATGGCCGCCGCGGTGCGCCGGTTGTCGCCGGTGAGCATCACCACGTCGAGGCCCTGGTTCTGCAGGTCCGCCACCGCCTGGGAGGAGTCCGGTTTGACCGTGTCGGCGACGGCCAGCACCCCGGCCGGCCGTCCGTCGACCGCGGCGAGGACCGGTGTCCTGCCGCGGGCCGACAGTTCGGCTGCCGTGTCCTCCAGAGCCGAGGTGTCGATGGCGACGTCGGAGAGCAGGCGCCGACTGCCGATCAGGACAGCCCGCCCGTCGACGGTTGCCTGGACGCCCTTGCCGGTGACGGAGTCGAACGCCGTGGCGTCCGGCACGGTCAGCCCGCGTTCGCGGGCGCCGGCCACAATCGCGGAGGCAAGCGGGTGTTCGCTGAGCGCTTCGGCCCCGGCCACCAGCCGCAGCAGCTCCGCTTCGTCGAAGCCCTCCACTGCGTGGAGATCGGTCAGCACCGGGGTGCCGGCCGTCACGGTGCCGGTCTTGTCGAGGACGACGGTGTCGAGCTTGTGCGCGGTCTCCAACGCCTCCGCGGAGCGGATCAGGATGCCCGCCTGTGCGCCCTTGCCGGTGCCGACCATGATCGACAGCGGGGTGGCCAGTCCCAGCGCGCACGGGCAGGCGATGATCAGCACCGCGACCGCCGACACCAGCGCCAGGGTGAAGGCCGGGGACGGGCCGACCGTGAACCAGACGGCGAACGTCACGATCGCGATCGCGATCACGGCCGGTACGAAGTACGCGGAGACGGCGTCGGCGAGGCGCTGGATGGGAGCCTTGGACGCCTGCGCCTGCCGCACCAGACGGATGATCTGGGCGAGCATCGTGTCCGTGCCGACCTTGCTCGCACGCACCCGCAGGGAGCCCGTTCCGTTGACGGTGGCGCCGATCACCGTGTCCCCGGGGTGCTTGGTCACCGGCATTGGTTCCCCGGTCACCATCGACTCGTCCACCGCCGACGAACCGGAGATCACTTCCGCGTCCACCGGTATCTTCTCCCCGGGTCGCACGACGACCTCGTCACCGACCACCACGTCCTCGACCGGGATCTCCTGTTCCGTACCGTCACGGATCACCCGGGCGGTCCGTGCCTGCAGGCCCAGCAGGGCGCGTATCGCCTCACCCGTGCCGGCCTTGGCCCGGGCCTCCAGCAGCCGGCCGAGCACGATCAGCGTGAGGATCACGCCGACCGCCTCGAAGTACACCTCCCGCACGTCCTCCGGCAGCAGGCCGGGTGCGAGGGTGACCAGCAGGCTGTAGCCGTAGGCGGCACTCGTGCCCAACGTGATCAGCGAGTTCATGTCCGCGCCGCGGTGGACAAGTGTCAGCCAGCCGATCCGGTGGATCGGCCAACCCGTGTAGAACATCACCGGGGTGATCAACGCCAGTTGCCACCAGTGGTTCAGCATCCAAGCGGGCACCCAGTCCGCGCCGAACACCTCGTGCGCCATCACCGCGAACAGCACCGGTGCGGTCAGCACAGCCCCCAGCACCACCCGCCGCGTGAGGTCCACGATCTCCGCTCGGCGCTCCGCCGCCTCGGCGTCCTCCCCCTCCACCGACTCCTGCGTGCCCGGGACAAGCTCCGCCCGCACAGCAGTCGGGTCTTGGCCCTGTCCGTCGCCGGTACCGGCAGCGGCGAGCCCGCCGCTATGACCGCTATCGCCACCGGGCTCGCCGTCGGGTTCGACCAGAAGAGTGCCGTGGATCATGTTCATCCCGCAGGCGAACCCGAAGGAGCCGGCCTCAGCGGGCACGAACGACACCGTCGTGCGCTGATAGGCGGGCAACGCAGAACTCACCCGCAGGTCCGGGAAGACCACCCTCGAGGTGCACTCGCCGCTCTCCTGCCGGTCGAAGACCAGTTCCGTCGGCACCCCCTGGCGCAGCCTGATCACGTCCGGCTTGTAGCCGCCGCGCACCGTGACATCAACTCGCTGCACCCGGCCCTCCAGCCGGGCGGAGGAGGCGCGGCGGGGTCCGAAGAAGTACCACCCCAAGGCGCCGATCAGCACGGCGGCGGCCACGACGACGATCACATCGGCGACTCCCATGACGCCACCTCCCGCTCGCGGTCCGTCCTTCCACTGTCCCCCCGTGCTACCCCCTGGGGGTAGGGGTCCATCGTCGGCAGGACGGGACCGATCGGCCCATGCCGACGCTGCCCGGGTGGAGGAGCGTTGAAGGTGGGAGACCGGAACGGAGGACTACCGGGCCGGTCGGCCACGAGGCATTGGGAGGTGTCCGCGATGAGGTACTGGCACGACGGCGGTATGAGCGGCTGGGGCTGGTTCGGGATGAGCCTCGGGATGCTGCTGTTCACCGCACTTCTCGTCATCGGCGGCGTCCTGCTCTTCCGGGCGCTGGACCGCACGACCTCTCGCCCCGCGCCGCCTGCGCCGCCGACCGCCCCCGGCCCCACGCCGCCCGAGCAGCTGCTCGCCGAGCGGTTCGCCCGCGGTGAGATCGACGACCAGGAGTACCGCAAGAGGCTCGCCGCACTACGTGAGACCGCACACCCGTGAGCCGGTGCACCGGGACCGGTGCGAAGGCTCCTCGACTCGGGAGCCCGTCATGACGAACAACAGGAACTACGGCTTGTACGCCGTTGCGGTCGCCATCGCCGTCGTCGGTGCGCTCGCCCTCGGCGTCCCGGTCGGCACCCTCGCCCTGCTCGGCATCGTCGCCGTCTGCCCGCTGATGATGTTCTTCATGATGCGCGGCATGCACGGCATGGGTGACGACGACCGGCACCGCCACGACACCGACGACCGCGACCCGTTCCGTACGAGGGACGACCACCACGACCACCCCCTCCCCCGGTGAGGTGAGCACCGTGGGCGCCGCCCTCGCCATCGCGGCCGCCGCACTCGTCCTCGCAGCCGTCCTCTATGACGCGGCCCGCCTCGCCCGCCCCGACGAGGCCCGCCGGCCGCCGCTGGCACGGCTGCGCGGACGGCGCGCCGCGCTGGAGGCCGCCGAGACCTGGTGCGCCGGGCTGCGGATCCACGGCCGCATCGACCAGGCGGCCTACCAGTAGCTTCCGCGCCGCCGTCGAGCGTCAGTTGATACGCCACCCGACAAGGGCGAGCTGGTCGCCCCGTAGCGCGATGGGCCGCCACGCAGGTGCGTTGAAGGCCGAGAACGGCGTGCAGACGGCAAGGGTCAGGCGCCGGCGACCTGCCGGCGGGCACGCAGCTCGGCCGCCAACCCCGTGCCCGGCACCGCAGGGGCGGCACCGGGCACGGGGTTGGCGGCCGCGGGTCGGACGGTTCAGCGGAAGGTGCGGAGCCGGAGGCTGTTGCCGACCACGAAGACCGAGGAGAAGGCCATCGCCGCACCGGCGATCATCGGGTTGAGCAGCCCGGCGGCCGCCAGCGGGAGGGCGGCGACGTTGTAGCCGAAGGCCCAGAACAGGTTGCTCTTGATGGTGGCCAGGGTCCTGCGGGAGAGCCGGATGGCGTCGGCGGCCGAGCGCAGGTCGCCCCGGACCAGGGTCAGGTCGGCGGCCTCGATGGCCGCGTCGGTGCCGGTCCCCATGGCCAGACCGAGATCGGCCTGGGCCAGCGCTGCGGCGTCGTTGACCCCGTCGCCGACCATCGCGACGACCCGGCCCTCGGCCTGCAGCCGCCGGACGACGGCCACCTTGTCCTGCGGCAGCACCTCGGCGATCACGTCCTCCGCGGTGATCCCGACCTCGGCCGCGACCGCCCGGGCGACGGCGGCGTTGTCGCCGGTGAGCAGCACCGGCCGCAGGCCGAGCTTCCGCAGCCGGGCGACGGCCTCGGCGCTGGTGTCCTTGACCGCGTCGGCGACCTCCAGGACGGCCCGGGCCTCGCCGTCCCAGCCGACGGCGATCGCGGTGCGCCCGGCGGCCTCGGCGTTGCGCTTGGCCTCGGCGAGCGACTCCGGCAGGTACTGCGCCCAGTCGGCGAGCAGTGCCTCGCGGCCGGCGACCACCGCGTGGCCGTCCACCACGCCCTGGACGCCCAGGCCTGGAACGTTCTCGAAGCCCTCGACGGCGAGCAGGGTGCCGGTGCGCTCGGCGGCCGCTGCGGCGACGGCGGCGGCGATCGGGTGCTCGGAGGCGTGCTCCAGGGCGCCGGCCAGCCGCAGCGCCTCCTGCTCGGTGGTGCCCTCGGCGGTGTGGACGGCGAGCAGGGTCATCCGGCCGGTGGTGACGGTGCCGGTCTTGTCGAGGACGACGGTGTCGACGCGGCGGGTGTTCTCCAGCACCTCGGGGCCCTTGATCAGGACACCCAGCTGGGCGCCGCGCCCGGTGCCGACGAGCAGGGCGGTCGGGGTGGCCAGGCCGAGGGCGCACGGGCAGGCGATGATCAGCACGGCGACGGCGGCGGTGAAGGCCGCCGTCCAGCCCTCGCCGGTGCCGAGCCAGTAGCCGAGGGTGGCCAGTGCCAGGGTGATGACGATCGGGACGAAGACGGCGGAGATCCGGTCGGCGAGGCGCTGGGCGGCGGCCTTGCCGCTCTGCGCGTCCTCGACGAGCTTGGCCATCCGGGCGAGCTGGGTGTCGGCGCCGACCCGGGTGGCGCGGACGACCAGGCGGCCGCCGGCGTTGACGGTGGCGCCGGTGACGGAGTCGCCCGCGCCGACCTCGACGGGGACGGACTCGCCGGTGAGCATCGAGGCGTCCACCGCGGACGTGCCCTCGGCCACCACTCCGTCGGTGGCGATCTTCTCGCCGGGTCGGACCACGAACAGTTCGCCGACGGCGAGTTCGGCGATCGGGACGCGGACCTCGGCGCCGCCGCGCAGTGCGGTGACGTCCTTGGCGCCCAGCTGCAGCAGTGCCTTGAGCGCGGCGCCCGCGGTGCGCTTGGAGCGGGCCTCGAAGTAGCGGCCGGCCAGGATGAAGGCGGTGACGCCGGCGGCGGCCTCCAGGTAGATGTTGGACGAGCCGTCGCCGCGGGCGACGGTGAACTCGAAGCCGTGCCGCATGCCGGGCATGCCGGCGTGGCCGAAGAACAGGGCCCAGAGCGACCAGAGGAACGCAGCGCCGGTGCCCAGTGAGACCAGGGTGTCCATGGTCGCGGCGCCGTGTCGGGCGTTGGTCCAGGCGGCCCGGTGGAAGGGCCAGGCCGCGTAGGTGACGACCGGGGCAGCGAGGGTCAGCGAGAGCCACTGCCAGTTGTCGAACTGGAGGGCGGGCACCATCGCCATGGCGATCACCGGGACGGCCAGGACGAGCGCGGTGATCAGCCGCTGGCGCAGCGGGGCCAGTTCGTCCGGAGCGTCGGGCTCCGTGCCGGCGGCCTCGGTGACGGCCGGGCGGGGCAGCACGGCGGTGTAACCGGTTGCCTCGACGGTGGCGATCAGGTCGGCGACCTCGACCGCGCCCTCCACCGTCACCCTGGCCTTCTCGGTGGCGTAGTTGACGGTGGCGGTGACGCCCTCCATCCGGTTGAGCTTCTTCTCGATCCGGGCGGCACACGAGGCACACGTCATGCCGCCGATCTCGAGTTCCACCTCGGTGGAGGCGGGGGCTTGGGTGGTCATCCGGGCTCCTCGTGGTCGTCGGACGGGGTACGGAAGGTCCGGGACCCGGCACCCCTTGGGGTGGGGCTGCGGGTCCCGGACCGGTCGGCCGTCGGCCGCAGCTCGCGGCTCGGTCCGGTCGGGGGTCAGGCGCGGCCGGTCAGCTCGTAGCCCGCGTCGTCGATGGCGGCACGCAGGGCCTCTTCGTCCGGCTCGGCCTCGGCGGAGACGGTCACCCGGCCGGCCGGGACGTCCACGCGGACGGCAGTGACGCCGGGGAGCGCGGAGACCGCCTTGCCGACCGCCTGTTCGCAGTGGCCGCAGGTCATTCCGGCGACCGCGTAGACGGTGGTGACGGGCGCCTTCTCGACCGTGTCGGTGGCGGCGGCGGTGGTCGAGCAGCAGGTGCCTTCGGTGGAGCAGCTCATGGGATTCCTCCGTGGTGGTCAGCCGCATGTGTCGGCGCTTCTCTCGATTCCCCGGCGATACCTGGTGGGGGTATCGCCGGGCGGCGATGCCTTTATACCCCTGGGGGGTATGCAGCGCAACCCTAGCCCGGAGCCTCGGACACGACTGCACTTACGGCCGGCGGCCGCATCTCCGAGCGGCAGCAGGGCGTAAGGGCGGGCGTGTTCCACGCGTCCACGGCAGGGAAGGCGTCGGTGCCGTCCGGCCGTCGAATCGAGGGCAGAGCCGGACCCGCCGGTCGGCACCGCCGACCTGAGCTCCACCCTCACCGGCGGGTGGAGACCCCGGCAATGACATCCACCCCGCAGATCCGGACGGTGCGGCCGAGGACGGGGCGAGGCGATGGAGGCGCGGCGGCGGGATCGGAAGACGGGCAGCGCGGCAGGGCGGAGCCATGGAGACGGGCGGGGCCGGATCAGTGGTGCGGCCCGGCGGGCCGGCGGCCGAATCTGTGGGTAGATGTCATTGCGGCCACCGTGCACGGCGAACCAGGCTGGTCTGCATGATCGACAGTGTGACCACCACCGAAGCCGCGCCCGGGTCCGCCCGCCTCGTGGTGATAGCCGTCCAGGACGGAGTGCAGATGCTCGACCTGGCCGGGCCGCTGGACGTGTTCGCCGAGGCCGCCGGATGCACGGGCGGGTACGAGGTGCGGGTCGCCTCGCCGGGCGGCCGACCGGTACGGGCCTCCGGCGGCGTGCGCATCGCGGTGGACACCGCGCTCGCCTTGGTGGAGGAAGACCACGGCGCCGACCTCGCCCGGCGGATCGGCAAGCTCTTCCCGGTCTACCTGCGACGTCCCGGCGGCCAGGCACAGTTCGCCACCACCGCTCGCCCCGCCGACGTCGGCCACCAAGGGCTGCGCGAGGTGATCCGGGCGGTGGCCGACGATCCGGCAGGCGACCATCGCACCGAGCGGCTCGCCGAGCGGGCCCGGATGAGCCCGCGCCACTTCTCCCGGACCTTCACCCGCGACCTCGGCGTCACCCCCCGGCCGCTACCTCGAACAGGTCCGGGTGCGCGCCGCCCAGCGGCTGCTGGAGGAGACCGACGCCGACACCGAGGCGGTCCGCCCGGCGCTCGGGCTTCGGCTCGGCCGAGACCATGCGGCGCGCCTTCCAGCGAACCCTCGGCATCCCGCCCTCCGCATACCGGGAGCGGTTCCGCTCGGCGTGCCCGGTGGACCACCGCAGCGGGACGACGAAGGCAGCTACCCCCTAGGGGTATCCAGGGGGGTACTCGCAGGTAGCCGTCCCACCTTGACTGCATACCCCCAGGGGGTATCTAATTCAAAGCAGCGGACGACCTGCGCGACGATCCCGGGAGACCTCATGACCGGCTACCACCATGAAAAGGATCAGATCCTGCGCAGGCTGCGCCGGGTGGAGGGCCAGATCCGCGGACTGCAGCGAATGGTCGACACGGACGGCTACTGCATCGACGTACTCACCCAGGTCTCGGCCGCCACCAAGGCACTCCAGTCGGTGGCCCTCCAACTGCTCGACGACCACCTCGGGCACTGCGTCCAGGACGCGATCGCCAAGGGCGGCGCCGAGGCCGACGCCGAGGTCGCCGAAGCCGCCCGGGCCATCGCGCGCCTGATGCGCGCCTGACCCCACTCCCCCAGTAGCCCCTCCGAGGAGCCCCGCCATGAACACCGCCCTGAAGATCACCGCCTTCGTCGCCGGTGTGACCGTCGTCTTCGGCGCCTCCTACGGCGTCGGCCACGCCACCGGCAACAGCACGCCGGCGACTCGGCAGGCCGGTACGGCCGCCCACGCCGGGCACACCCCTACCAATCCCGCCCGGACAGTGACCGCAGCCCAAGCCGCCGAGCATCCACCAGGCGGTCTCCAGATCTCCGAACACGGCTACACGCTCGGACTGGAGAACTCCTTCGTCACCGCCGGTGCGCCGACCGAACTGAAGTTCCGGGTGCTCGGCCCGGACGGCCGCCCGGTCACCGAATACCGCACGGCGCACGAGAAAGAACTGCACCTGATCGTCGCTCCGCGCGACCTCGCCACCTTCCAGCACCTGCACCCCGTCCGCGCCGCCGACGGCACCTGGAGCGCGCCGGTCGCGCTGCCAGCCGCCGGGGAGTACCGGGTCTTCGCCGACTTCACCCCGGCCGGCGCCATCGAGGGCCTCACCCTGGGCGCCGACCTGCACGCCGCCGGCGAGCTGCGCCCCGCCGCACTGCCGCAGACCGGACGGACCGTCACCGTCGACGGCTACACCGTCACTCTGGACGGCAATCTCACCCCGGGCCGGGCCGGGCGGCTCACCCTCACCGTCAGTCGCGACGGGCACCCGGTCGCCGACCTCCAGCCGTACCTGGGCGCGGCCGGCCACCTGGTCGCGCTGCGTGCCGGGGACCTCGCCTACCTCCACGTCCACCCCGACGGCGAGGGCATCACCGGCGGTCCGGCCGTCTCCTTCACCACCACCGCACCCAGCGCCGGCGACTACCGGCTCTTCCTGGACTTCAAGCACCAGGACACCGTGCACACCGCCGCCTTCACCTTCCCTGTAACCACCGATTCCCCGGCACCCTCGGGCACCACTGCGCCACCGGCAGCGGCAACGTCGGCGAGCGGGGCAACCCCCACCGCCCACGGCGAGGGGCACCAGCACTGACGCACGTTTTGCCCGAACAGCCCAGGCTCAGAGGACCATCACCATGTCGAAGGCCAGGAACAGCATCGTCACGGTGTGTGGCACACGTGAAGCCGGCGCTCCTCCGCCTGATGCGAGAACGGCCCCTGTCCAACAGCCAGTCGGACAGGGAACCCTGTCACCAAGCAGCGAGACCTGGGAGTTCGGGCAGCCCATTCCAAGCCGCGTCCATGGACCGCACCTGCCGTCCACGACCCTAAGAGGGCGCAGGCGGCATACTCGAATTCGCATGTGCCGCCTACGATGGATCGCGACAGTGGGCCACGGGAAACGGAGCGGCAGGCGTGCGAAGGCTGGGGGACCTCGAGGCCCAGATCATGGACCGGTTGTGGTCATGGGGCCCGGCGACTGTTCGCGAGATCGTGGACGACCTCAACAGGGAGCGTCCGCTGGCCTACAACACGGTGATGACCGTGGCCGACATCCTCCACGGCAAGGGAATGCTGCGCCGTGAAAAGGTGGGCCGGGCATGGCTCTACGAGCCGACGCGCAGCCGGGAGTCCTACACGGCGGCGCTCATGGAGGACGCCCTGGGCGCGAGCTCCGACCGCTCCAGCGCTCTTGCCTACTTCGTCGAACGGATCAGCCCCGATGAGCAGGAGGCCCTGAGGCAGGCCCTGCGATCGCTCACGGGCCGCGCCGAGCCACAGTGATCGCTTCCGTCGTCCTGGGCGTGTACGCCGTGGCTGTCGGGTTCGTCGTCCCACGGTTACTCGTCCGGGCGAAGTGGCCGTTGCGTGCACCCGGTACGGCGATCGCACTCTGGCAGGCACTGATGGTCTCGTTCGTCATCAGCGTCGCGCTCGCCTGGTACCACGTGACCGCTTCCGGTCAGCACCTGCACGGATTGCTCGGCTCGGTGGAGCAGTGGATCAACGGTGCACCGAAGAAGGCCACCGCCGATGGCGTTTCCGCGGAGGGCATCGGGCTCCTGGTACCGGTCGGTCTCACCGCGGTGTGGCCCGCCGCCTGGTTCGTCCGGGTCGCCGTCTCCGATGCCCGTCGCAGGCACCGCCACACAGAACTGCTGGACCTGGTCGGCCGGACGGAACCCGCGCTGGGAGCCGTCGTCGTCGACCACGACACACCGGCCGCGTACTGCCTGCCGGGGCGGCCGAGCAGAGTCGTCCTGACCAGCGAGGCGGTGCGCTGCCTGACCCCTGCACAGTTGCAGGCGATCCTCGCCCATGAGCGCGCCCATCTGGCGGGCCGCCACCACCTGCTGTCGGCAGTCTCCGAGGCGTTCGCTCGGGCCTACTCCGTGGTGCCGCTGGCCCGTGTCGCGCGGGAACGCACAGCCGAACTCCTGGAGATGGTCTGTGACGACCGCGCCGTGCGCACCGCGGACGCGCGGGCACTGGCGGACGCGATGTGCGAGGTCGCCGCAGGCGGCGCGCCGGAGGCCGCATTCGGGGCCGGCGGTTCGGCCGTGCTGGCCCGCCTGCGGCGCCTGTTGCAGCCGAGTGAGCCCCTCCGTCCGATCACGCGCTTCGCCATCGTGTTGCTCGGTGCGATGGCGGCCGCACTCCCGTACTTCATCTCGTGCGGGCCCGTGATCGGCTGAGGGTGGCTCCCAGGTCCGGGACTGCCGGTGGTGATGTCCGCTCACTCCAACAGCACGGGGTCGCCCTTGGCGATCCGCCCGGGGACGAGCACCTCGGCGTGCACGCCTGCGCAAGGGTGAAGTCCCATACCCGGCAGCGGCTCGAGCCGGTTGTGCTGCGCTGGCACCCGGAGGGCATCCAGGTCTCGCGGCAGCCGGCCGTGGGCGAGGGTCGGGATGGCGCAGCGCGGTGTGGGAACGGCCACCCTCAGACGCAGCTGCGGACCGATCGCCAGTTCCCGGCCGATCCATGCGTTCTCGACGAATCCTTCCTCGGAGGTGTCGATGACGAGGTTGGGGCGGTAGCGCTGGACTTCGACACTGCCGCGCGGGCTGAGTTTGCCGATCCGGTCCAGGGTTGCGGTGGTGAGCAGGTGCAGAGTGGAGTAGTCGAAGAAGGTTCCGGGCGGCAACTCGATGGCGTGGAGCCCGACTTCCACCTCGATGCCCGAGTCCAGGACCTCGTTCGGGTTCGCGCGGTCGATGACGGCCTTCGACGGCGGCTCGGTGGCGAGGGCGACGGGGCGCCCGACGACCTGCGACAGGTCGTCGTGGCTGACGTCCGCGCCGTCCGGGCCGGTGATGCGGACACCGCCGTCCCCCGTGGCCGATGCCGAGAGTGTCAGCAGGTTCCGCCACAGCCGCGGGTTCTTCGCGCTGGCGACCTTGCCGGTCTCCGTGTCGAGCAGGGCGTGCGTCCGGTCACCGTCGAGGCCGCGTGCGGTGATGTCAGCAGCGGGCAGTTCCTCTCCCAGCATCGACTTCACCGGGTAGCGCCACAGCGCTCCGATGGTTCCTACGCGTGTCGTCATGTCGTCGTTCCTTCCGGCCGTGCCGATCGGGTGGGGACTGTGCGTGCTTGCCAGGGGTCGTTCTGTGGCTCGTTCCGCGGCGATGCAGGGGGTCCTGCAGCCGCTCACGGCCGGAAGAGCATCCGGATGAGCTCGTGAGCCTGCTCGGGGTTGAGGCGGGGGTCGCAGAGGGTTGTGTAGCGCCGGTTGAGGGCGCGCTCGCCGCGGACGCCCGCACCGAGGCATTCGGTGACGTCGGTGGCCGCCGTCTCCAGGTGCAGGCCGCCCGGGTGGGCCCCGTGCCGCTCGAGTACCTGCAGGAACACGGCCGCTTCTTCGGCGATGTGCCGCAGATGCCGGGTCTTGATGCCGCCAGGGGTGCGCTCGGTGTTGCCGTGCATGGGGTCGACGGCCCAGATGACCGGGTGGCCGGCGTTGCGGACCGCGTCGACGATCCCCGGCATGACTTCTGCGGCCCGGGTACGGCCCAGCCGCAGGATGAGGGTCAGCCGGCCCGGGCTGCGCTCGGGGTCGAGTCGCCCGCACAGCCTGACGACCTCTGCGGGGCCGGCGCCCGGCCCGATCTTGCAGGCGACCGGGTTCTGGACGGCGGCCAGCATTTCGACGTGCGCGGAGTCGGGTTGGCGGGTGCGTTCCCCGATCCAGGGCAGATGGGTGGACGCGAGGTACTCCCTCCCGTCCGGAGTGCTGCGGACGAGCGGCCCTTCGTAGTCGACGACGAGCGCCTCGTGGCTCGTCCAAGGACCTGAGGCTGCCGGCGGATCGCCGGCGGCTGCCCGCTGGTGCCGAACCTCGCGCAGGTGGTCCGCGACGCGGGCAGCAGCCCCGTAGGCGTGGACCATCCGGCGCGGGTCGTGCTGTCTGGCCTCGGGGCTCGGCTCCTCGGAGTTCACCATGTGGCCGCGGAAGGACGGAAGTTCGGATCCCCCGTACTGCTCGGTCGCTGCCGAGCGCGGTTTGGCGAACTGCCCTCCGATGCGACCGACCCGGACGACGTCCTGGCCCGTCCGGGCGGCCATGAGGTCTCCGAGGGCATCCAGGGCGGAGATCTTGTCGTCGATGTGCCGGGGTGTCTGTTCGGCGAGGCTCTCGGCACAGTCGCCGGCCTGGAGCAGCCGGGCCCGTCCTGCGGCTACTGCTGCCAACTGCCCGCGGAGTTCGGCTATCTCGGTGGGCAGTGCGAGCGGTGCTGCCCGCATCAGGGTGCGACGGGCAGCGGCGTAGGCGGCGTGGTCGCGCCAGTCGGGCTGCTGTTCGGCGGGCAGCATGTCCCAGACGAGCGGTCGGCCTGCGGCAAGGAGCCCGGGGCCTTGTGACGGAACGGAAGACATGGGAAGTCGCTCTCCGAGGGCTTGTGGCCGGTCGCGAAACGTAGGAGTCGCTGCTCTGCTGCCTCGTCCCTCGATCAGCCCGCTTTCCGTGCTTCGGCGACGGCGGTCGAGATCCGCTCCGTCAGCTCCCGCTTGTTGATCTTCCCCACCGTGGTGAGCGGCAAGGCGTCCACCAGTTCGACGCGGTCGGGCAGCTTGTAGGTCGCGAGGCCGCGCGAGGCGAGGAAGTCGACCGCGTCGGCATGGGACAGGCCGGCTCCCCCGGCAACCACGAAGGCGCATATCCGCTCGCCGAAATCCGGGTCCGGCATCGGTACGACGGCGACTTCGCGCACGGCGGGGTGGGCCAGGAGTTCGTTCTCCAGCTCCTCGGCGGCGACCTTCTCACCGCCCTTGTTGATGACCTCCTTCGTCCTGCCCAGGGCCACGAGGTTGCCGTCCGGGCGGAGGCGGACGAGGTCGCCGGTGCGGTAGAAGCCGTCGGCGGTGAAAGCCGTGTCGTTGTGGTCTCCGGCGAGGTAGTAGCCCCGCAGGGTGTAAGGGCCGCGGGTCAGCAGTTGCCCTGCCTCCCCGACGGGAACCTCCCGGTCGTTCTCGTCGACGATCCGGATCTCGTCGGCGGGGGACAGCGGTCGGCCCTGGGTGGTTGCGACGACCTCGTCGGGGTCGTCGAGCCGCGTGTAGTTGAGCAGTCCCTCCCCCATGCCGAAAACCTGCTGCAGTCGGCAGCCGAGGGTGCTGCGCACCCTTCGGGCGGCCTCGGCCGGCAGCTTGGCGCCGCCCACCTGGAGCACCTCGAGCGTGGACAGGTCGTCGTCCAGCCACTCCACGGCCTGCATCCACAGCATCGCCAGTGGGGGGACGAGGGCCGTCATGGTGACGCCCTCCTGCTCGATCAGCGAGAAGGCCCGGTCCGGACTGCCGTCGGCAGCGAGCACCACTCGGCCACCCGCGTGCAGAGTGCCGAGGACGCCGGGGCAGCCGAGCGCGAAGTTGTGCGCAGCAGGAAGTACCGCCAGGTAGACCGTGTCGCGGTCCAGCCCGCACACCTCGGCGCTGGCAGTCACGTTGTAGGCGTAATCGGTGTGCGTTCTGGGGATCAGCTTGGGCTGGCCGGTGGTACCGCCGGAGAGCAGGAAGAACGCGACGTCCTCCGAACCGAACGCCTCGGCGCCGTGGAACGAAGCCGTGGCGGTACCTTCCGGTTCGTGATCGGCCGGAGCGTCGAGTGCGCCGAGGGGCACGAATTCGGCCGGGTCGCCGACCACGATGACGTGCTGCAGTGCGGGGGCGTGCTGCGTGACCTGGCGGGCGAGGTCGCGGTAGTCGAAGCCGAGGGACCGGTCGGCGATGATGTAGGCCTTCGCCTCGGTGAGGGCGCTGAGTGCGCCGGTCTCGTGCTCCCGATGGGCGGGGAGGGCGAGAACGGGCAGTGCGCCGAGCCGGCAGAGGGCGAAGAGCACGGGAAGGAACTCGAGGACGTTGGGCAGCTGAACGACGACCCTGTCCCCCGCAGCGATGCCCAGTCGGCGGAAGCCGTGGGCCAGCCGATCGGCCCATCGGTCCAACTCCCGGTAGGTGAGCCGGCGGTCGCCGTCGGTCAGGGCCACCCTGTCGCCGTGGGCGTCGGCCCAGGCGGCGAGCAGTCCGCCGAGGGTGACGTCGCGCCAATAGCCCTCTGCGCGGTACTTGTTCGCCAGTTCTTCCGGCCGTGGCACGAACCCGTCGAGCATCTGCGTTGACCTTCTCTTGTCGGTGGGCTGTCGGTGGGGGGCGTCGTGCCTCAGGAGCCCTGCGCCGGGCCGATCACGTGGGGAGCCACGCTGGAGAGCTTCTCGCGGGTCTCCTCCAGCTCCCGTTCCGGGTTCGAGTCCGCGACGATGCCGGCTCCGGCGCGCAACCACGCACGGCCGTCCTGCTCGTAGAGCGCGCGGAGGACCAGTGCCGCGTCCATGGAGCCGTCGCTCGACGCGGTGAGGACGGCTCCGGAGTAGAGGCCGCGGGGCTCGGGTTCCAGGCGGACGATGCGCTCGTAGGCTGCCTCCTTGGGAACTCCGGAGGCGGTGATCGCCGGGAACAGCGCCGCCAGGGCGTCCCAGGCCGACTTTCCGGGGGCGAGCTGCCCGATGACGCGCGAGCCGAGGTGCTGGACGGCGCCCCGCGGCTTGATGCTCATGAAGTCGCTCACGACCACGGAGTCGGGGTCGCACACCGTGAGCAGTTCCTCGTGGCCCAGTTTCACGGAGATGGCGTGCTCGTAGATCTCCTTGGCGTCCGTGAGGAGTTCCTCGCGCAGCCGGGCGTCCTGCTCGTCGCCGAGTCCGCGGGCCCGCGTGCCTGCCAGGGGCTGGGTGGAGACGGCACCGTCGGCATCGACCTCGACCACGGTCTCCGGGCTGAAGCCCATCGCACGCCAGCCGCCGAGGTCGAGCAGGAAGGATCGGGCGGGGGTGTTGTTCCGGCGGCCGTTCAGGTAGGTCGCACAGATGTCGACGGGTCCCGAAACGGGGACCGGCCGGGAAATGATCACCTTCTGTAGCTCGCCGCGCCGGATGTCCTCGACGGCGACGGCGACGGACTTCTTGTACGCCTCTGCGCCGTAGGCATCGATCGGGACGGACGCCGGGGTGCCGTCCGGCTCGGGCTGCGCGGTTTCCAGGAGCGCGCGGATCGCTTCGGTCACCGACGGTTCGGTCGCGCGGATCGCGGCCTGACCGGACCGGAGCCTCACCTCGGTCTGCGGCACGATGAGGTGGAGGAGCGGGGTCCCGGCAGGTGCCTCGGCCTGTCGACGAGTCAGGTAGCTGAGCTCGAAGGCCATCCAGCCGTACGCGGTCCAGTCGGTGACCGGCAGGCGGCCGAGAGCGGCCTGCACCTGCGCGAGCGGGCGGTTCCCGACCGGCTCGACGCTCTCCTCCCCGTTCCGGCGGACGCGGATTTCGGCGGAGTCGAGGACGATCTCGGCGAGTGCCCCTCCGGCGTAACACCACTCCCCTTCGCGTTCGTAGACGACGTGGCCGTCGTGGAGCCCTGCCCGGGCGAGGGTGGTGGCGGCGACGAGCGGGTCGAAGTGCCCTGTGATCGTCTCGTCCTTGTAGTGGTCCATTCCTGCCCCCGTTCCGGCGCCGGTGCGGCGCGCGCTTGCGGATCCACCGGTCCGTTGCCGGTGGGCCTGTCGTTCGGTCGATGTCTTTGTGCTGTGCTCGTGCGTCGTGCTGTGCTCGTGCGTCGGCGTTACGGGCCGACCAGAAGCCGTGCGGTGATGAGGGCGGCGACGTCCTGGGTGTGCTCGCTGAGGAAGAAGTGACTGCCGGGAATGACGTGCAAGGTGCAGCCACCGGTGGTGTGGTGCTTCCAGTCCCGGGCCTCGTCGAGGGTGGTCCTGGGGTCGTCGTCACCGGTCAGGACGGCGATGGGGCAGCTGGGTTCCGTTCCGGGGCGGTGGCGGTAGGTCTCGATCGCCTGGTAGTCCCGACGGATGGCCGGCAGGAGCGCCTGCATGACCTCGTGGTCGTCGAGGAGCTCCGGGGCGGTACCGCCCAACTGGCGGAGCTCCTCCAGCAGCGCCCGGTCCCCCCTCAGGTGGACGTTCTCCTCCCGCCGGCGGCTGGGCGCCCGCCGGCCGGAGGCGAACAGTACGACGGGCGAGAACCCGGCCCGGCGTTCGAGACGCCGGGCCGTCTCGTAGGCGAGGACCGCTCCCATGCTGTGCCCGAAGAACGCCAGTGGTCCTCCGTCCAGGATCGGTGCCAGTGCTCCGACGATCCCGTCGGCCAGTTCGTCGATGTCCACCGATCCGGGCTCCGACCTGCGGTCCTGCCGGCCCGGGTACTGCACGGCGTGCACGTCCACATACGGGGAGAGCGCCCGGGACATCGGGAAGTAGAACCCGGCCGCGCCACCCGCGTGCGGGAAGCAGATCAGGCGGACCGCGGCGTCGTCCGCCTGGTGGAAGCGCCTGAGCCATCGGGACCGGGTGGCGACGGCTGCGTTCATCGCACACCGCCTGCGACCGGTGGAACGGGACACGTCCATTCGGTGTCGGGTGCGCCGAGCCACTCGAGCAGCTGCCGGTAGCCGCGCATCATGTCGTCCAGCAGGGCGTCCGGGAAGAGTTCGTCCACGGCGTCCCAGGCGAGGAGTACCGAATCGTCGGTGCGGTAGACCTGGTGGTCGAGCCAGACCTGGGGCGTCTGGGAGAGCATCCAGGTCAGCTCGCCGAGTTCGGCGCGGAACTGCGGTCCGACGAAGTCGGAGCCGAGGTTGCACGCGAAGACGACGGGAGCTCCCGCCCGCTTGCCGCCGTTGGCGCGCCTGAGGTCCCGCAGGACGTTCAGGGTGGAGTACTGGGCGTGCGAGGCGCTCTGCTGGAGCTGCTGCTGCAGTTCGCGCACTCGGTCCGCGAACGGAGTCCGCCGGCCGAGATCGACGTGGAGCAGCACCAGGTTGGTGAAGTCGGCGACCATTTCGGAGACCGCGGGGTGCAGTGGCTGCCGGTCGAAGAGCGGCACGTTGAGCAGGAAGTCCGGGTCGTCGCTCCAGGCACCCAGGGTCTCGGCGTAGGCGGTTGCGAGGACCATCGCGGGCGTGAGGCCGTGCTCGCGGGCCCGGGCGGTGATCCGCAGCCATTCCGGAGTGCCGAGCACGAAGCTGCGCCGGGAGAACCGCGGTCGGCCGATCTCCTCGGGCCGCTTGGCCAGCGGCAGCCGCGGGCCTTCGAGGGGGAGGCCGGGGATCCGGTCCTTCCAGTAGTCCTTGGCCTCGGTGAGCGGGCTGCCCGTCGTACCGGGGGTCTCGCTCCAGGCCCGGTAGTCCGCCAGGTACTGCGCGAAGCCGTAGCCGGGCGCCGGGGCCTGGCGCCCGGGTTCCCGGTATGCCTCGGCGAGATCGGTCAGCAGGACCTCGATGCTGGCGACGTCCGCCACCAGGAGGTCGACGTTGGCGTGGATCCGGGTCCGGCCGCCCGGGAGCAGCGACAGCTGCACGTCGAGCACTTCGGCGTTGGCGACGTCCAGTCGCCTGTGCGACAGCCGGTCCCGTACGGTCTCGAGCATCCGCTCGGCCGTCGGGGCGTCGACCGCGGTGAGGTCGTGGACGGTGAGGCCCTTCCAGGGGCTCCGCTCGGCGATCTGCTGGCGCCCGTCGTCGAGGAACCTCGCACGCAGCATCTCGTGGCGCTCGAGTACCTGGCGTACGGCTTCCTCCAGGCGGCGCGGGTCGACGGTGCTGCCGTCGAATTCCATGTAGGCGTGGCACCCCACGCCGCCGAGGGTCATCTCGTCGCCGCGGCCGATCCAGTAGGCGCGCTGCACCGGGGTGAGGTCGAACGCGGCGCCGGAGTCGACGGTGCGAAGGGCGGTGCCGGCACTCGCGGTGCTCGGCGCGGAGCGGGTCGTGAGCAGCTCGTGCCAGCGTTCCACGGTGGGCTGCTCGGCCAGGTCCTGGAAGGTGACGTCCGCGCCGGCGCGGCGCCAGCCGCCCGCCAGTCTCATCATCCTGATGGAGTCCATGCCGTGGCGGATCAGGTTGTCGCCGTCGGGTATCGAGTCGGCGGGGACCTCGAGCAGGTCGGCCACCGTGTTTCGGATGTCCTCCCTGGAGAGTTCTGCGGCGGGGCGTGCGGATCGGGTTCTGGTCATGGGCGGTCCATCGTGTGGGCGGTGTCGAGGGGAAGGGACGTTTCGGGGAGGGCGTGGTGTGCGGTGCGGTGGTATCCGTACCGGCCGTGGTGCCACACGAGGGACTGGCCGTCGGCCCGGGACAGGTCGAGCACTTCTCCCAGCACGATCGTGTGATCGCCGCCGGGCACCGTCGAGTGCACCCGGCAGGTGAGCCAGCCCAGTGCATGACGGAGCACGGGAGATCCGTCGACGAGGTGGTGGTCGGTGTCGGCGAACTTCTCCTCGGCGGGCCGGTCGGTGGCGAACACGCCGGCGGTCCGTTCGTGGGCTTCGTGCAGGAGGTTGACGGCGAACCGGTTGTTGCGGCGGATGGCGTGCAGCGTCCCGGATCCGTTGCCGATGCACACCAGCAGCAGGAGGGGTTGCAGCGACAGCGAGCAGACGCTGCTCGCCGTCATGCCGGCACGACCGGCCGGGCCGTCCGTCGTGATGACGCAGACGCCCGCCGGCATGCTGCCCAGGAGGTCTCGGAAGGCCCGTCGGCTGTCCACGTCGGTCACCGGCGCCTGCTCCGCCCTGTCACGGTCGCTCCCCGAAGGTCGTCGACGGCCCGTTGAGGCCGGACAGGATCCGCTGGAGGTTCTCGACCAGCGCACGCTCGGCGATCGGGTCGAGGATGGCGGCGAGGCTGGCCATGCCGAGGTCGAATTCGGCGTCGAACCGGATGGTCACGTGGTCCGGGTGGTCCTCGACCTTCCAGGTGCCGTCGAAGGACGCGAAGTCCCCCGTCGTCTGGGCGAAGGTGATGGAACGCGATTCCTGGTCGATGATCTCGTTCTCGGTCCAACGGAGGATTCCGTTGCGGAAGTTGACCGCCCACTGGGAGTCGATCACGCCGTCGTCGCGGTGGGTGACCTGCACCTCGCGGACGGCGTCGGTGAACTCGGGGTAGCGCTCGAAGTCGGACAGCCGGGTGAAGACCGTGTCGGCGTCGGCGTCGTGGACGAATGCCTCGAGGGTGACCTGGCGCGTCACAGGGTTCCTTCCAGGGTGCTGGCGGCGGCGTCGAAGGCGGTGAGCAGCCAGTCGACGTCGCTCGGGGTGAGTACGGCGGGCGGGGTGAAGCGCAGGACCTTGTGCGCGTTGAGGCTGTGGTTGACGAGGACGCCGTGGTCGTGGAGTTCCATGACGAAGGCGCCGGCCGTGTGCTCGTCCTTGAACTCCATGCCGATGAGCAGGCCCGGGCCACGGATCTCCGTGACCAGTTCCGGGCAGCGTTCGGCGACGATCCGGGCCAGCTCGCCGGTGAGGGTGCGGCCCAGTGCGGCAGCGCGCTCGACCATGCCCTCGCCCGCGATGGTCTCGACGGCGGCGCGGGCCGCGGCCATGGCGATGGGCGACGCCGCGAAGGTCGAGGTGTGCAGGAACGGATCGCGGTTGAACGGTTCGTAGGCGGCGTCGGTGGCCACCATGGCCGCGACGGGCACGACGCCTCCGCTCAGGCCCTTGCCGACGAGCAGCACGTCGGGGGTGACGTGCTCGCGGTCGGCGCCCCACCAGGTGCCCAGCCGGCCGAGGCCGGTCTGGATCTCGTCCAGGACCAGCAGGGCTCCGCGTTCCCGGCAGATCCGCTGTGCCTCGGTGAGGTAGCCGTCCGGTGGGACGACCACGCCTCCTTCTCCCTGGACCGGTTCGAGGACCAGGCAGGTGTCGGCGGTGACGGAGTCGGCGAGCGCCTGCACGTCGCCGTAGGGGACGTGCGCGACCTGCGGCAGCAGCGGTCGGAAGGGGGCCTGGTAGAGCTCCTTCGCGGTGAGGGAGAGTGCTCCCATCGTCTTGCCGTGGAAGCCTCCGCCCGCCGAGACGAGCCGGTCCTTGCCGTGTGCGCGGGCCAGCTTGATGGCCGCCTCGACGGCCTCGGCGCCGGAGTTCACGAAGTGCACGCGCTCCAGCCCCGGGGGTGTGACGGCGGCCAGCGCCTCGGCGGCGCGCGCCGCCGTCGGCTCCAGCAGCAGCCGGGTCGACATCGGATGCGTCCGGGCCTGCGCCACCACCGCGTCCACGACGGCCGGATGGGTGTGCCCCACCAGGAACACCCCGTATCCGCCGCAGTCGAGGAAGCGCCTGCCGTCGGCGCCGAAGACGTGCGCGGCGTGCGACGAGACCTCCTGGTCGCCGCCGGTCAGTTCGGCGAGACTGGCACGGCCCTTGCTGAGATGCCGGCGGTAGAGGTCGACGACGGCGGCATGCGTCTGCTCCGTTGCGGTCATGCGGCCACCTCGCTGGGGCGGACCAGGCGCTTGGCCTGGGCGTAGTGGCGCATGGAGGCGGTGAAGGCGTCCTCCAGGTTCTGCGCGGAGAACGGGGTGACGCCGGGGACGTGTCCGTAGGTGCTGGGGAACGGCTCGACGGCGTTGAACAGGGCGGTCATGGCCAGCATGTCGTCGAAGCGACGGCGCTGGGCCCGGGGCAGCGCGTCGATGAACACCGGGCGGATCAGCCGGTCGACCATGTCGTGGGAGACGAAGCGCGGTGTGTCCGGGCTCAGGCCGAGGCTTCGGCCCAGCGCCAGACCCAGCTCGACGATCCGGCCGGCGGTCGGCGCGGCCCGGCCGCCCGTCACCCAGTACTCGCCCCCGGTCGTCCCCGTGCGCACCAGATGGGCGATGACGTCGGCGACGAGGTCCTGCGGGACGAAGTCGATCCTGGAGGCCGGCTCCAGCGGGAGCATCGGAAGCGTGTTCTTCAGCAGGGCTCCGGCGATGGTGTGCAGTCCCTGGAACTGCGAGATCCGGCCGGTGACGGAGTTACCGATCACCACGGAGGGGCGGACGATGTTGACGGGAACACCCGACGCCAGGACCGCCTGCTCGGCGACGCGCTTGCTGTCCAGGTAGACCTCCGGACGGGCACTGCCGTACCCGGCCACGGCGAGGTCCCGACGGGCCACGAAGGCGGTGCTGACGTGCTGCAGTGGTGCCTGCGCCTGCCGGGCGAAGGCCAGGACGTTCTCGGTACCGCGGACGTTCAGCTCGTGGGTCTGTTCCGCGTCGATGCTGAAGCCGGTGACTGCGGCGCAGTGCACGACGACGTCGATCCGGTCGGCCAGCTCCTGGTAGGACGACCGGTCGAGGCCGAAGAACGGGCGGGTCAGGTCGCCGCGGACGCGGACCGTCCGGTGGCCGGGGACCGGCGTGTTGTGGGTGAGGCAGACGACGGTGTGCTCGGTCATCCGGGCCAGCACCGCCTGGCCGACGACGCCGCTGGCTCCGGTGAGAAGAATGGTCGGAGCGGGCTTCTGGTTCTCTGACATGTGGGTTCGCCTCAGCCGATGCGCAGCGGTCGGCCTGCGAAGTAGTCGCACAGCTGGTCGGACATGTGGGTGCGGGACGGCGGATGGAACATCAGGCCCGCACAGGCGGCGGACATGTACGCCGCGTCGCCGGATCCGATGAAGGACGTGCCGCCGAGCAGTTCGACCGCACGGCGGTTGATCCGGCCGATGGCGTCCTGCACCGCGTAGCGGACGCACAGGACCTTGGCGAGCATCTCCTCGCCCTGTTCTCCGGCGTCCTTCGCGCGGGCCACGCCTTCGAGCATGGTCATGGCGGCCTCGGCCTCCGTGACCAGCGCCGCCCGCTCGACGGCGGCGGCTCTGCCCGCCGACAGGACGCCTTCGACCAGGGCGCTCGCAGCGCCGAGGTAGGAGGCGGCCGCCAGCAGTTCGAACCAGATGAAGCCGCTGGTCTGCAGCTTGTCGGGCTGCTGGTTCTCGGTGCTGTCCGTCATGACGACCAGGCGTGGGGGCACCTCGACGTCCTTGAGGACGACCTCGTCGCTCTCGGCGCCGGCCAGCGCGAAGTTGTTCCAGAACGGCCGGATCTCCAGCCCGGGGCTGTCGGCCGGGATGACCGCGACGGCCATCCGCTCGCGTCCGTCGTCGTCGGTCACGGCGACGGAGGCGGTGAGGAGGTCCATCGAACGTGACAGCGAGCAGGGCTTCTTGGAGCCGGTGACGATCAGGTTGTCGCCGCGCGGCACGGCGCGCAGCGTCGGGGACAGGATGGCTGCGGCGCTGCGGCCTTCCGCGAAGCCGGAGGCGACGAGGAGCTGGCCGGCCGCGATGCCTTCGAGGAGCATCCACTCGAAGCCGTCCCCGAGGCTCGCTTCGGCGAGGCTGGCGACCGAGAAGTGGTGCATGGTGGAGGCGACCCCGAGGGAGGGCGACCTGGCGCCGATCGCGCGCTGTACCCGGGTCGCTTCCAGCGCGCTGGCGCCGTTGCCGCCCTGTGCGGTCGGAATCAGCATGCTCGGGCCGCCTGCGGCCTTGAGCATGGACAGCCCCGGGCTGCCCGGACTCTCCAGTTCTGCGAGGGGGATCCGGGCGAGATCCTCGTCGAGACCGGGCATGAATCGCTGCAGCGCAGCGCGTTCGGTTTCCAAGAAGTGCATGGCGGTTTCCCCCGTTGGTGTGTGGATCGAGATGGTCGGGCCGGTCGTGCGATGCGCTACGACTGGACGTGCCGGCTCCCCAGCCAGGCCGCGACCCGATCGGCGAGGGCCGCAGGCCGGTCGCCGGTGACGATGGAGTAGTGGTCCTCGGGCAGAACCTCCGCGTGGAGGTCGGGGCACAGGTCGCGCCATGCCGGGACGGGGTCCTCGCGGTCGACCTCGCCGGCCACGAAGAGGAGTGCGGACATCTCTGCCTTGCCGGCCTGATAGGAGGTCAGGACTGCCAGGTTGTGCGCGTGGATGCGCATCAGCAGGTCGTACTGCTGCGCTCCGGTACCCGGGGGCAGCCATCCGTGCCTGACCGCCACGTCGAGCGCCGTTCGGGCAAGGGTTTCGCGGGGTGCGTCGAGGACGGCAGTACGTGCCGCGTCGGGCACTCGTCCTTCGGCGAGGTCCCGGAGGAACTCGAGGTGGCGCGCGGGTTCCGTGTCGGTTTCCCGCTGCCGGCCGAGATCGCTGTCGATCATGAAGACGTCGACCTCGTGCCCCTGCTCGGCGAGTTGGCATCCCACCTCGTACGCCAGGAGGCCACCCATCGACCAGCCGCCCAGGAGGTACGGGCCCTCGGCGGTCACCTGCTGCAGCTCCTCGCGGTAGGCCGTCGCCATGGCCACGAGGTCGGGGGCGAGCGCCGCCGTCGTGCCCTGGGCGAGGGCCCGGCTCTGGAAGGCATGGACGGGGCCGGCCCAGGAGCGGGCGAGAGCGGTGTAGCTGCTGACCGAACCGCCGACGGGGTGGAAGAGGAAGAGCTCCCTGCCGGGGGTGCTCGCAGTGCTCCCGTCCGACAGCCTGACCAAGCTGCCGGCAACCCGGTCGTGGTCCGCGATGCGTCCCGCCATGGCCCGTGCGGTGGGGGTCTCGAAGACCTGGCCGAACGGCAGCTCGATGCCCAGTCGGGAGCGGACGAGGTTGATCAGTCTGAGCGCGAGCAGCGAGTTGCCGCCCAGTGCGAAGAAGTCGCCGTCCGGTTCGACGGAGGGGAGTTCGAGCAGGTCGGCCCAGATCCCGCACAGCTGCCGCACGAGTTCGCCGTCGGCTCCCGGTGCGGCGCCGACTTCGACCGGCGGCCGCGCGGCAACGGCGGCGAGCGCGGACGCGAGGTCCACCTTGCCGTTGGAGGTCAGGGGAAGCCGGTCCAGCACGTGGATCTGCGCGGGTATCAGGTAGTGCGGCAGTCGCGACTGGAGGTACGCGCGGACCGCCGCGCTGTCGATGCCCGCGCTTTCCGCGGGCACCACGAGTGACACCAAACGCGGACCTCCCGGCGTCGCCGTGGCGGTGACGACACACTCCCGGACTCCCGGGAACTCGCGGATCGCCGCCTCCACCTCGCCGGGCTCGACCCGGAACCCTTGGATCTTGAGCTGGCGGTCCTCACGGCCCAGGAACTCGATGGTGCCGTCAGGTCGGTAGCAGCCCAGGTCGCCCGTCGCGTACAGGCGCTCGCCTGTCGCGGGATGCCGGATGAAGCGCTCGCCGGTGCGGTCGGCGTCCTGCCAGTAACCCCGGCTGAGTCCCGCACCGCCGATGTAGATGCCGCCGACCGCCCACGGCGGGCGGAGCTCCAGGTGGTGGTCCAGGATCTTCATGGTCTGGTTGCGCAGCGGAACGCCGTAGGGAATGCTCCGCCAGGCAGGGTCCACCTGGTCGATCTCATGGATGTTCGACCAGATGGAGGCCTCGGTCGCACCACCCATCGCGATGATCCGCGCATCCGGCCAGTGGGCCCGCAGGCGGTCGGGCAGGTCGATCGGGATCCAGTCGCCGCTCATCAGGAAGGCTCTCACCGGCGGGCGATCGGCGTGCGGCCGCTGCTCGACGACCTCTGCCAGCATCTGCACCAGCGCCGGCACCGAGTTCCACACCGTCGCGCCGTGCCTGACTGCACTGTCCGCCCACCCCTGCGGATCGGGCCGGTGCGTCGCGTCCGGCAGCACCAGGGCGGCACCGGCAGCCAGGGTGCCGAAGACGTCCCAGACGGAGAGGTCGAAGCTGAGCGACGAGATGCCGAACACCCGGTCCTCGCGGGTGAGAACGACGCGCTCGTTGATGTCCTGGACGGTGTTGACCGCGGCCTGGTGCTCGATCATCACGCCCTTGGGCCGACCGGTCGACCCGGAGGTGTAGATGATGTACGCGAGGTCGGCGGGGTCACCCACACGTGCGCAGGTCTGACCGGCGGCAGGCTCGAGTCCGTCCACGCGGACCAGCGGAAGCGGGCCGAGGGAGCCGACGCGGGACTCCGCGGACGACTGGATCAGGGCGACGCGTGCGGAGCACTCCTGGAGCAGATGGGCGATGCGCTCGGCGGGAAGGTCCGCGTCGACGGGGCAATAGGCAGCGCCGGCACGCAGCACCCCGAGGACGGCGACCACCTGCTCCCATCCCTTGCTCATGACCACGGGCACCACGTCGCCGCGGCCGATGCCCTCGGCGCCCAGCCTGCAGGCCACGGCTCGGGAACGGGCCTCCACCTCGCCGTAGGTCAGTGTCCGCTGCGAGGTCACCACCGCGATGCCTTCGGGCCGCAGTGCGGCCTGGCGGAGGAAACCGTCCTCGAGTCGTTCTGCCGGCGGCGCCTGGACCGGACCGTTGAGCTCGGCGATCAGACGGCGGTGCGGGGCCGGGACCGGATCCGGTAGCGCCTCGGACCCCGACGGCTCGGCCAGCAGGTCCAGCATCCGCCCGTACGCCTCGAACATCAGGTCGGGAAGGCCGGGCGGGAAGGCTTCGTCGACGACGTCCCAGATGCAGTCGACGCCGCCGTCGGGACCGTCGTGGAGCTGGTTGTCGATCAGCACCTGGGGTGTGCGCAGGTCACTGGCCACCTCACGGCAGGCCGTCCGTGTCCGGCTGCCTCCCGCCGGAACCGACTCGGCCGCCCCGCCCGCCTTCAACGTGCTGGTGAAGACGTAGGGAAGTGCGGCGCGTGACGTCCAGCCCCGGCGCGCGGCCAGCTCGCGGGTGATCCTCACGCCTGCCACATCGGCGTTCTGCAGGTCCTTCCAGACCTGGCGTTGCAGGTGTCGGGCGCGTTCCCAGAAGTCCCCGGAGCTGCGGAGGTCGACTTCGAGCGGAAGGGTCGCCCCGAACTGGCCCACCACTCCGGCCATGTGAGGACGGGTGGAGGCCCAGTTCTGGTGCAGCAGGTTCAGGCTGAAGTGCGGGGCCGCGGCCCATGCCCCGAGCGTCTCGGCGAAGACGTGACACAGCGCGGTGGTCGGCAGGATCCGGTGGTGGCGGAACGTGGTGGACAACTGCTGCCACTGCTGACGCGTCAGCCTGTGGACCCTGCGGGTGAACCGGACGGACTCGATGGCGGCGGGCTGCACGGCCAGCGGCAGCTGGGGGGCGTCCGGAAGCCGCTCGATGCGGTCCTCCCAGTAGCTCCACTGCTCCTGGTACTGCGGCGTGTTCTCGTGGGCGAGGAGTTCGAGCCGGCAGTCGCGGTAGGTCAGTTCCGGCGACGGGAGCCGGACGGTCGGATCGTCGTAGTACGCCCGCCACTCGTCCATGACCTGGCGGATTCCGCGGCCGTCGAGCAGCAGCAGGCTCATCGAGAGGTGCACCCTGAACCGGTGCGGCCGCAGACGGTGGATCTCGACATCGAACAGGGGCCAGCCGGTCGGGTCCACGCCCTCGCGGCACATGCGCTCCCTGGTACGGAGGATCGCCGCCTGCCTGCCGGCCTCTTCGAGGTCGGCGAGGTCGGTGACGGCGAGCCTCGGCGAAGGCGTCCTCTCACCGGTCAGGACGCGCTGGGTGCCGGCGGCGTCGATCACGGTCCTCAAGTGGTCGTGGCGGCGCAGTACCTGGTCGAGTGCCTGCTGGGCACGGGACAGGTCCAGGTCGACCATGTCCAGTTCCACGTAGTAGCTCGGCAGGAAGCCGCCGAGCTCGACCAGGTCGGAGGAACCCACCAGATAGGCCTCCTGCAAGGCCGTCAGTGGGAACGGTTCGTTGTGGGTCACCGTCCGGCCTCCGGCTGGGCCTCGAGCGCCGCGGCGAGCTCCGCAATGGTCGGGGCCTGGAAGAGCATGTCGACGGCCTCGTCGCCGGCCTGCTGGATGCCTAGCTCGGTGCGGAGCTTGGCGATGATGCGCACCGCGTGCAACGAGTCGCCGCCGAGGTCGAAGAAGTTGTCCTCGATGCCGAAATCATCGCGTCCCAGCGCCTCGGCCCAGATGTCGAAGAGCCGCTGTTCCAGTGCCGTTCGCGGGGTCGTCCACTCCGTCGGCTCCGGCTCGCGCCAGGGCATGGGCAGTGCCGAGCGGTCGACCTTGCCGTTGGCGCTGAGCGGCAGCGCGTCCAGGACCAGGTAGTGGTGGGGAACCATGTAGTCGGGCAGCAGCGCTGCCAGCGCCTTGTTCAGGGCCGCGGGGTCGAGGGACTCCGCTCCGGAAGGGGCTCCGGCCACCAGGACGTGCTGCACCAGGGCGTCGACCGCCGGCCCGCCGTCCGGGACGGAGGCGAAGCGGGTGAATCCGGCTCGCTCCAGCTGCTCCTGCCACTGCGGGACCGACAGCAGGGTGGCCTCACGCTGGTCCTGGTAGTTCCCGAAGCCTTCGAGGAAGGCAAAGCTGATCATGTTGAGCGGGGAGTTGACGGTGCCTTCGATGAGCACCAGGACGCCCCCGGGGGCGAGGAGCCCTCGGACCATCTCCAGGGTTCCACCGAGGTCCTTGGCGTCGTGGAGGACGTTGGCCCCGATGATGACGTCGGCAGAGCCGGGTGCCAGGCCCTGCGTGGCCGGGTCGGCGTCGATGTTGAACAGGCCGTAGCTGACGAAGGGGTAGGCGTCCTGGTAGCGCTCCTTCGCAAGGGTGGTGAAGGCGGTCGATATGTCGGTGAAGTGGTAGCGGACCCGTTCGGCGGGCAGGGCCGGCAGGATGCGGTCGCACGTCGCTCCGGTGCCGGCACCCAGTTCGAGGATCCGGACCTGGCGGTCTGCGGGGAACTGTTCCACGTAGGAGCGCACCACCGAGGCGGCGGTCCGGTTCTGCAGCTCGGCGGCCGGGTTGCTCGCGTACAGGGCCCGGGTCACCCTCCAGTCGCCATCGGGCAGGAGGAGCTGGAGCGGGCGGATCTCTCCCCGGAGCAGGGCGATCTGCTGATCGATGCATTCGGTGAAGTAGTCCAGGAGGACGCGGTCCGAGCCGGTCACCGTGAAGGCGGACAGCGCTGCCTTGATCGAACCGTCGAGCGCGTTCGCGTCCAGGTCCCGCTCGGCGCGGTACTCCCCCGGGCGTCCGGTGGCGCTCAGCAGTCCTTCGGCGGCCAGGACGGACATCCACTGGGCGAGGAGCCCGCGGTACAGGGGTCGGACACCGCACCGGTCGACGATCTCGTCCGCGGTGGTGGTGTCACCCTCGGCTTCCAGGGCACCGAGTCGGGCGAGGCTGCGGGCCATGACGGACGGGGCGAGGGCCTCGAGCCGGTGCCAGAGGTCACGGAAGGTCGTGATGGCGGGGGCGAGATCGCCGGCGGCCTGCCGGAGTTCACGCGCGCCGGATTCGAGGGTCTCGGCCCAGACGGAGGCGGTGTCCGTGACCGGTGCTGCCGCCGCCTGCTCGTCGGGAAGGACGTGCGCGACGAGTTGTCCCCGGCCCGTCGTGGGGTTGGTGCCGACGGTGAGGATCGCCTCGCCCACGCCGGGCTGGCGGCGCAGCACGGCGGCGATTTCGTCGAGTTCGATGCGGAAGCCGTTGAGCTTGACCTGGGTGTCCTCCCGGCCGAGGAACTCGATGTCGCCGCCGGGGAGGTAGCGGCCGAGGTCGCCGGTCCGGTAGAGGTACTCACCCGAGACGGGGTGCACGATGAACCGCTCGGCCGTCCGGGTGGGGTCGGCCCAGTAGCCCTTCGCCACGCCGACGCCGCCGATGTAGATCTCCCCCGTGCTCCAGACCGGGCGCGGCTCGAGCCGGTGGTCGAGGACGTGGAGGGTCTGGTTCGCGAGCGGCTTGCCGTAGGGGATGCGGCTCCAGTGCGGCGGGACGTCGGCGATGGGGTAGGCGACCGACCAGATGGAGGCTTCGGTGGCACCGCCGAGGCTGATCACCTGTGCGTTCGGGTGGGTCGATCGGATCGCGTCCGGCAGCGTGACGGGTATCCAGTCGCCGCTGAGCATGACCACCCGCAGCGAGGGTGCGGGGGCGATGGCGGGAGCGTCCAGCCACAGGCGCATCAGGGCGGGGACGGAGTTCCAGACGGTCACGCCGTGGTCCGACACGAGGGCGGACCAGTGTTCGGGATCGTGGGCCCGGTTGGGGGTGGGCGTGATCACGGTGGCACCGGCGGCCAGGGTGCCGAAGACGTCGTAGACCGAGAGGTCGAAGCTCAGGGAGGAGAGCGCGAGCACGCGGTCGTCCGGCCCGATGCGGAAACGCTGGTTGATGTCCTGGACGGTGTTGGCGGCGCCTCGGTGGTCGATCATCACCCCCTTCGGCTGGCCCGTGGAGCCGGAGGTGAAGATGACGTAGGCGAGGTCCTCGGGAGCAGGACCGGTGGGAAGCGGTTCGGCGCTCTCCTCGTGCACATCGGCGTCGTCCAGGGTCACCAGCCGGATGCCGGCGGGCCAGGCTTCCCCGTCCCGCAGCCGGGAGGTGGTGACGACGGTGTGGACACCGCCCTGTGCCAGGATCTGCGCGCGCCGTGCGGTGGGCCATTGCGGATCGACCGGCAGGTAGGCGGCTCCGGAGAGGGTCACACCGAGCAGGGCGGGCACCTGGGCGAGGCCCCTGTCCACGACGACGCCGACGAGGCTGCCGGGGGTCGCTCCGAGCGCGATCAGCCGACGGGCCAGGCGGCGGGCTGCGGTCACGGTCTCGAGGTAGGTGAGCCGTCCGTCCTCTGCGATCACCGCGACGGCGTCCGGACGTTCGGCGGCGCGGGTCTCGACGAGTTGGCAGAGGGTGGTGACGGGCAGATCGGCGGCAGTGCTGTTGGCGCTCTCCCGTTCCTCACGCTGCCAGTTCGGCAGGTCGGTGAGGCGCTTCTCGAGGTCCCAGGCGCCGATGTCGTTCGCGAGGCGGTGGAGGACTGCGAGGCAGGCCGCGACCAGATCGCCGGTCAGACCGTCCGGGAACTCCGTCTCCTGGACGTCCCAGACGAGGGCAAGCCCGCCTTCTTCTTCCGCGATGTGATGGTTGAGACGACATCGGGCCGACTGCCGTGTCTCCTGCCGGCCTTCGGCGGCCCGCGCGAGCTGCTGGTGAAGCTGCTCGGCGCGGGCCGCGAAGGAACGACCGGGGAGGTTGTCGACGGCGAGGTCGAGTGCCGCTTCCCGGCCGGGGGCAGCCAGGTCGAGGGTGAAGTCGGCCTGCTTGGACCACAGGCTCAGCACGTCGGCGTAGGCGGTGACGAGCACGGCCACCGGGGAGATCCCTCGGCGCTGCGCTTCCTGCCGGACGGCCGTCCAGACCTTCCGGTCGACCGCCCCTCGGCGGGTGGTGCGCCCGACGGGGGCCGACTCCTCGCCCCCGTACGGAGCCAGTGGCAGTTCAGGTGCGGACCGAACGTCCGGGAGGCGCAGCTCGATCCCGCCCGCCTGGATTCTCAAAAGGTCGTTCAGCATTTCGAAATCTCCCCGTTCTGACACTTTCGAAATCTCCCCAGTTCGATTCCAGGCGGACACGACAGCCTCGATTCGACATCGACCGCGACACTATAAGTCAGTCAGGTCGGCGTCAAACCATTTCGACTGCCGTTAATTTAGCGGGTTCGCCATCTCGACACTCCGGTCGGATGCAGCCGGCGCGACGGACACCCCCGGCCGGCCCTCCGAGTGCTCACTCAGACCGAATCGGTCGTGCAGTCGCCTCAACAGGGGGGGCGCCCACCAGTTTGCCCTCCCCGCCAGCCGCATGAATGCAGGTACGAGCAGGCCCCGCACCAGCGTTGCGTCGACCACGACGGCCAGGGCCAGGCCCACACCGAGCAGTTTGAGCAAGGTGAGCCCGGATGACGCGAACGTGATAAACACGGTTCCGATCAGCAGCGCTCCCGCACTCATGACCCGCCCGGTCTTCTCGAGACCGAGCGCAACCGAATACGTGTTGTCGCCGCTGCGAACGTATTCCTCTCGGATCCTGGAAAGCAGGAACACCTCGTAGTCCATGGACAGTCCGAAGGCAATGCAGAACATGAGGACCGGCATCGTCGCATCAATCATGCCAGTCGTCACGAAATCACCCACAAGCCATTTAAGGTGACCGTCCTGGAACACGTACACCATGGATCCGAACGTGGCTGTGAGGCTGAGCAGGTTCAGCACGATCGCCTTCACCGGGATGAGGACGCTGCCGGTGAAGAGGAAGAGCAGAACGGCTGTCGCCACCGCGATGATGAGCAGCGCCGCGGGCAGCCTTCCGCCGGTGGCGTGTGTGGTGTCGACCAGCTGAGCAGCCTGCCCGCCGACCTTCACCGCCGCAGGCGCCCCGCCCGTGGCACGGACGGCCGCCACGAGCTCGCGGCCTTCGGGTGAATAGGGTTCCACCGATGACACGAGCGACAGCCAACTCCCCGCTTCGCCGGTGAACCGGCCGGAGGCAGCTGCCGGCGGTGCGACCAGCCGGCCGTCGGCGTAGGAGCCGGTGAGGGTGTCCACCCGCCGGATTCCCTCGAGCGTCGAGAGCTTCATCGCGTACGGCGGCAGGGTCTGCAGGGCTCCGGCACCGGTCACACCGGGGACGACGACGGGAATGGGGTTGGTCTCCCCGACGTCGAAGTTCTCCCTGAGGTACTGCGCGGCCTGGCGGGCCGGGGAGGATGCGGGCAGGACCCGGTCGTCGGCGAGACTGAACGACGCCGACAGGAACGGGCTGCCCAGCAGCAGCAGGAGAGCGCTGATCACGGTCATGACCGGAATCGGACGCCGCATCACCCCCAGCGCGAGGCGCTGCCAGAATCCGCTCGGCGTACGGCGCCGGAACCGTCCGAACACGTCAAGACGGTTCACCCGGTGGCCGAGGAGGGCCAGCAGTGCCGGCAGTGCGACGACCGAGACCAGGGCCGCCACGAGCACGACCGCGATGCCCCCGTAGGCGATCGAGCGGAAGAAGTACATGGGGAAGACCAGGAGCGCCGAGAGCGAGAGGGCCACGGTGACGCCCGAGAACAGGACGGTCATTCCGGCGGTTCGGACCGTCGTCCGCACCGCCGCGCCGACGTCCGGGTCGGCGGCCAGCTCGTCCCGGAACCTGCTGATCACAAAGAGGCTGTAGTCGATGGCGAGGCCCAGGCCCAGGGCGGTGGTGACGTTGAGCGCGAAGACGGAGACCGAGGTGGCCTCCGTGAGCAGCCGGAGAACCGCAGTGGTGGTGACCACGGAGATCCCGCCGACCGCCAGCGGCACCAGAGCGGCAGCGAGGCTGCCGAAGACGAGCACCAGGAGGACCAGTGTGATCGGGGCGACGATCAACTCGGCCCGCAGCAGGTCGTCCGCCGACACCCGCTCGACCTCGACATAGGTCTGCGCGATTCCGGTGAACCGCAGCTCCAGCCGGTCGTCGTGGATCTGCGGGACGACCCGCTTCGCGGTGGCCTGGTAGGTGCCCTCGTTCCCGCCGAGCCGGACGAGCAGCAGGCCGCTGGAACCGTCCTTGGAACGCAGCGATGCAGGCCTGCCTGCCGTCCAGTAGGAGTCCGCCGAGACCACCCCGTCGAAGGTACGGATCCGGCCGACCAGCCCATCGGCGGCTTCGGCGACCTCGGGGGCCTCCAAGGTCCGGCCGCCCCTCCCGGAGACGATCACCACGAGGTTGGGCGCTCCTGTGGCGAAGTCGCCGGCCAGCGCGTCGTCGACCTGCATCGACTCCGACGACGGGTCCTGAAAGCCGCCGTTGGCCAGGTGTTCCTGCACACCTGCGCCGTAGAACGCCGCCAGCGAGGCGACGAACACGGTCAGAGCCAGGATCAGGCCCCTTCTGGCCACAGCCAGTTGAGCAATGACGTTCACGAAGCTCCTTCATGAGGGGCGCCACCGCGATCGCGACGGCACTCTGCTCGGGCCCGGGCCGGGAGTGCGCCCGGACAACGGAGAGTCCTCAAGGGCTCTGCGAGAAAGGCAATCTGCGGTCGCCTCAGATACGCAGGCATGACTGACTGCACATCAAGTCGAACACGTTGTCCAACTTAACTACTAGGCAGCTTAGGGTCAAGGCTTGACTTCGCAGCCGACGGGCGCTTCGACCTGCCCGAACGCCCTCAGGGCGGACTCTCCGGAAGGAGAGTAACTCATACACGACTGTTCAACTTAGCTGTTTTGCGGTATCCCTATCCCGTACACATCTGTACGAGATAGGAGACTTCTCCCATGGCGCACGCCACGCATGCCGCCACCGGCACCCATCCCGAGCCGACCGCCGACCCACGACGGTGGACACTGCTCACGCTGCTGTGCCTCTCCCAGTTCATGCTGATCGTGGACGTCACCGTGATCAACGTGGCGCTTCCCAGCATCGGGGCCGATCTTCAACTGACCCGCGAAACCCTCACCTGGGCCGTCACGGCCTACACGCTCTGCTTCGGCGGGCTGATGCTCCTCGGCGGCCGCCTGGCCGACGCCTTCGGCGCACGGCGCCTCCTGATCACGGGCCTCGTCCTCTTCACGACCGCCTCGCTGGTGACCGGCCTGGCCGGGAACGCCCCCGTCCTGATCGGCGGCCGGCTCGCCCAGGGCATCGGCGCGGCGCTGCTGTCACCGGCCGCGCTCGCCACCATCACCCGCACGTTCCACGGTCCGGAGCGGAACAAGGCGCTGGGCATCTGGGCCATGCTCGGCGGCATCGGCTTCGCGGTCGGAGCGATGCTCGGCGGCGTGCTCACCGCAGGCCCCGGCTGGAGCTGGGTGTTCTTCATCAACGTCCCGGTGGGCCTGGGCATCCTCATTGCCCTCCCCCGGCTGCTTCCCGCGTCGGCCTCGCACGGCGGCCGCCGGATCGACCTGCCCGGCGCCGTCCTGGTCACGGCCGCCACCGGGTCCCTCATCTACGGCCTTATCAAGGCCGGTGACGCGGGCTGGAGTTCGACGTCCACGCTGGTGCCCCTGATCAGCTCCGCCGTCCTCTACGCCGCCTTCACCGTCGTCGAAAGCAAGACCTCCGCGCCTCTCATGGACCTGCGCATCCTCGCCAAGCGCCCGGTCGCCGCAGGGTCGTTCCTGATGCTGATCGCCACGGGCCTGCTGCTCGGATTCGTCTTCCTCGGTTCGCTGTACCTCCAGGGCGTGCAGGAGCTCTCCGCCCTGGCCACCGGAGCACTCCTTCTTCCTGTCGCCGTCGCCACGGCGATCGGCGCCCACCTCGCCGGACACCTCATCGCCCACGCCGGCACCCGGCTCGTCGCGGCCGGAGGCCTGGTCGTCTCGGGATGCGGCAGCCTCGTGCTGGCCACGTCCAACAGCACTGGCGGCACCATCGTCGGCCTGGCCGTCGGAGCGGTGGGCATCATCCCGGTCTTCGTGTCCGCGACCACCACGGCGCTGGGCTTCGTCTCCCACCAGGAGGCAGGCATCGCCTCCGGGGTGGTGAACACCTTCCACGAGGTCGGCGGCGCCGTCGGGGTGGCCGTCGTCTCGACCGTCGCCGCCACCGGCATCGCCCGGCACTCGGCGGCCGGTTTCCCCGCCGCCTACACCACCCTGGCCATCGCCGCGGCAGTGGCGTCGGTCATCGCCCTGGCCGTGATCCCCCGGGGGAAGCCCGACCTCCCCGAGGGCGTGCACGTCCACTGAGACCGACTGCCGACGATCCCTAGACTCCGTTCATGGACTCCGAACAGCAGAACGGCGCCGCAAAGGCCCGGCGGGGCAGCTCCGCCCACCACCCCCGTCGGGCCGATGCCGAGCGCAACATCAGTGCGATCCTCGCCGCAGCCACCACGTGCTTCGGCAGGAACCCCAACGCCAGCATGACCGAGATCGCCGCAGCAGCCGGGATCGGCCGAGTCACCCTGTACGGCCACTTCTCCTCCCGGGAGGCGCTTCTCAGCGAGCTGATGGAGCGTGCCCTGGCCGACGTCGCCACCGTGCTGAACGCCACCGACCTCGACGAGGGCCCCGCCGACGAGAGGCTCCGGACCCTCATCCGATCCTCCTGGCAACTGCTCGACCGCAACCTGCGCATGCTGCACGCCGCCCGCAGGGCCTTGCCTGCGGAAGCGGTCCACGACCACCACGTCGGCATCCTGTCGACGATGGAACGCCTCATCACCCGGGGGCGGCAGGAAGGAGCATTCCGGGATGACCTCCCCTCCCACTGGCTCGTCGGCACCGTCTACGCCCTGGTCCAGGCCGCCGGCGACCAGGTCGAAGCCGGTCAGTTCACCTCCGAGGAAGCCCTCGAAGCCCTCGACGCCACCCTCGCCTCCGCCCTCCGGCCCCCGACTCCCTGAAAACGGCCCGGCCGCCGCGCTCACGCACACCAGCCCGGCAGACCGGGCGACCCCGGCGCGGTCGGCGCACGACGAACGGCCACGGTGACATCCTTGTACCGCTTCCTCCTCACCCCTCGCTGGCTGGCCGGCACCATCCTCGCGCTGGCGGCCATCGCCGTCTGCCTCTGGCTCGGCTCGTGGCAGCTCGGCCGCTTCAAGGAGAAGGCCGCAGCCCAGCACGCAGCGCCCCTTCCAGCCGCCCCGGCGGTCCCGCTCGATCAGCTCCTCACGCCACGGCAACCGTGGGTGGGCACCGACACGGCCGGGCGTGCGGTCACGGCCAGCGGCACGTACGACGCCGCGAACCAACTGCTCGTACCCAACCGCACCGTGGAAGGCGTGAAGGGCTTCTACGTCCTCACCCCCCTCCGCACCACAGACGGACGGGCCGTGACCGTCGTCCGGGGCTGGGCGGCAGGCCCGGCGACCCATGCCCGGCCGCCTGCCCCGCCGAGTGGACACGTGACCGTCACCGGGCGCCTCCATCCGTCCGAGAACAGCGGCATGAACGGCGCCATCGCCGGCGGCCTGCCCCCGGGCCAACTGGGCACGATCGCCCCGGCCACGCTGGTGAACATCCTTCCGTACGACGTGTACGACGGCTGGGTCGCAGCGGACACCGCGCCGAACGGCCTTGTGTCCGTGGCATCCCTTCGGCCCCGGAGCGGCAGCGGCCTGAACCTGCGGGCGTTCCAGAGCCTCGGCTACACGCTGGAATGGTTCGTCTTCGCGGGCTTCGTCGTCTTCATGTGCTTCCGCCTGGCACGCCACGAGGCGGAGGCAGCCGCGGACCGCGCCCTGGGCATCGACCCGGTTCACAGCACTTCGCGTTAGCTCGGCTCTGTCGGGGATCGTGTGGGCCGTGGTGTCAGCCGGCGGCTCGTCAGAGGCACAGGCTCGAAATATCCCTGGCCGCGGTGCCCCTGGAGGGCTGTCGGTGTTCGCGGGGCCGGCACTGAGACAGGGCCGGTGGGCCCCGAAGGACTCACATCGTTGCCTGACATGCCGCAATCCGGCTACCAGGAGATTCCGGCTCGTCCAAACTCCGAGGCGTGGGAGACCGTTTCCGGCGAAATCGAGTGGCAAGCCACCTGTACCCGCCCGGAGGCGTTGTGTCGTCACAGTTCATGGATGCCAAGCAGACTGCGGAGTATCTGAACATGTCGGTGCCGTGGGTGTACCGGGAAGCCGCTCGAGTGGGGCTTGTCCCGTACAGGTTCGGGCGAGGCCGAAACGCGAAGCCACAGTTCAAGGTCGTCGAGGTGCAGGCCTGGATCAAGCAGCAGCGCTCCTCGGGATGAAGCAGGGTACGCCCTGTCCGACAGGCGACTGCCGGACAGGGCTTCCGTCGTCAGGCGGCGAGACCGAGGTCGATCTCCTGTGCGGCGTGGCCTATGGAGCCCGGCATGAGGTGGCGGTAGGTCTTGAAGGTGACGTCGACGCTTCGGTGGCCCATCCATTCGGCGACGTCCGTGATGGGGAGGTTGCGGGCGAGGCAGTTCGAGGCGAAGAAGTGCCGGCAACCGTAGAGGACCATCCCCTCGGGACTGTCGGCCGCGTTCGCGCGCTTGATGCGCTGCCACCGGTTGTTGACGCAGTAGTCCAGGAACGGCCTCGTGATGTCCTGCGGGTGGCGCAGGAGGTAGCCGTCCACAGTGCCGTACGTGTCGGCGTACCACTCGATGGCGTGCCGGGTGCGGGACGTCCCGGTAGTCACCGGCGGCCCGATGCTTGAGCGGCGCGTAGTGCTTGGTGGTCCGGTTGACCTGCTCGGTGACGCGGTAGACGTCGTCGGCGACGATGTTGTTGACGTTGACGGCGTACGCTTCGCCGTTGCGCAGGCCGCAGCCGCTCATGAGGTCGACCCACCAGCCGGAAGGCGTGGTCGCCGGCCGTGTTGAGAGTCCGGAGCTGGGCCGGGGACGGGATGACGGCCCGCTTCGGGTCGTACTGCGGCGGCTTGACCCCGTCGAAGGGGTTCTCGTCGTACAGGCCGAGGCGGTGCGCGTCGAGCAGGATCGCCTTCAGCTTGTCGAAGGCGTTGGCCTGCGTCGCGAGGCCGACCCCGTTGCGTTCCATGCTCTGGACGAACGCGTCGACCACCTTGTGATCGAAAGTACCCATCCGCCGGCTACGGAACGCCGGGTACAGGTGCTGCTCCAGCAGCGAGTCGAGATGCCGGATCGAGGCGGTACCCAGGTCCCGCCGACCGGCCTCCCGAAGGGCCGGCGGCACCCGGGCAGGCCGTCACGAACCTCACTCGGGACCGGGCAGGGACGGAGCCCTGCCGCTGCACGCACGCGATCGCGTCGGGACGGAATCGCACATCGGCAGCTCGCGGACAGCCCCTGCAAGGCGCGTGCATGCGAGGCCACGACCCCAGGAGTCGCAGATCGCCTCGACGTGGAAACACCTTGCCGAAACGGTGCGGTATCAATGCGAGTGGGCCCAGGTGTCAAATCATTGCAGCTTGAATGCGTGACAGCGCTTGCAACGCCCCGACCTCCGACGACGTCCTCCCGCCGATCGGCTCCTGGGAACGCCGAGGACCTGTGCGACCTGGTGTCGGCCGTCGCATCCGGCAGCGAGGCGGCCTTCGCGTCGTTGTACACCGCACTGGCGGGCCCGGTGCACGGCATTTCGCTGCGCGTCCTGCGCAATCCCGCACACGCCGAGGAGGTGACGCAGGAGGTGCTGCTCGAGGTGTGGCGGACCGCCGCCGCGTACCGGCGCGAGCGCGGTTCAGTGATGACCTGGGTACTCACCATCGCGCACCGGCGTGCCGTGGACCGCGTCAGGGCGGTGCAGGCGGCTGCCGATCGCGACCTGCGGGCCATCGCCGAACGGGCGGTGCCGCCGGGTTGGGACTCGGTCGAGGGGACGGTCGAACTGGCCCTGGACAGCGAGCGGGTGCGGACCGCCTTGGCCGGCCTGAGTGCCGTCCAGCGGGAATCAGTGGTGCTGGCCTACTACGGCGGTTACTCACAGCGCGAGATCTCGGAGGCCCTCTCGCTGCCCCTGGGTACGGTCAAGACCCGTATCCGGGACGGCCTCATCCGGCTGAGGGCCGCGTTCGACGGCGGTGCGGGGTGAGCGGCATGAAGGCGCGGCCGCGACGTACCGGTGCGACCGCGGGGCAACCGGGCCCCACGATCTACGCTTCCCGGAGCGGTGGCACCGCCCGAAGAGGCACCGCCCATACGGAACATGACGACGGAACACGGAAGAACGCCTTGGCTCCGACGCTCCCGCACAGCGGTCCTCCGGCCTTCACACCGGCCACCGGAACGACCCCGTACAGAGCCTCGACTCGCGTCAGCGCGTCCGACCGCGAGCCGACCGGCCCGACTCCGACGCCGTACGGCCGGTGCGCCCTGCCGGGCTCCACCGTGGTGGCGAGCCCGCCGGGCTCCGTGGAACGGATCGCGCGATGGTGACCTCCGTGCACGCGGACGAGCCGCCCGACCGCGAATCCGACCGGTCCGGACCGGTCCGACCGTCCATGCCCGTCGATGCCGGGATGCCCACCGGAAGTGTCGCCAGGCACCTGGGCGTGTCGCCCACCACGGTCCGCTCGTGGGAACGCCGCTACGGCATCGGCCCTTCGAACCGCGAGCCGGGGCATCACCGACGCTGGAGTCCCCACGACGTCGCCGTCCTCGAGGCCATGTGCCGTCTGACGGCACGCGGTGTACCTCCGGGCGAAGCCGCCCGGGCAGTCCTGAGCAAGGACGGGCCCGAGCGGCGGGACGCCCCGCCTCCCGCTGACGGGCCGAGCCGGGCCGACACCGGCGACGATCGCCGCCCGGGTGGCAGCCGTGCCCTCCGGGTCGGCGCGGTCCGGCCCGAGTGCCGCGGGCTCGCCCGGGCCGCCGTCCGTCTCGACGCGCCCGAAGTGGCCAGGATCCTGCGCGAATCGATGGACGCCCTCGGAGTCGTCGGCGCCTGGACGGAAATCATGATGCCCGCGCTGCGCGCGGCCGGACGCAAATGGGCCGCATCGGGAGAGCAGTACGTCGAGGTGGAGCACCTGCTGTCGTGGCACGTCTCCGCGGTTCTGCGCGACGCGGCCGTACGGCCCACCGCCAGACCGGTACTGCCCGTCGTCCTGGCCGCGATGCCGACCGAGCTGCACACCCTCCCGCTGGACGCCGTCGCGGCGGGGCTGGCCGAACGCGCCCTGCCCTTCCGGATGCTGGGCGCGGCCGTCCCGCCGCGGGCGCTGCTCGACGCGGTGCACCGGACCGGACCGGGCGCCGTCATGCTCTGGTCCCAGGACCGGCACACCGCCGACCATGCCCTGGTGCAGCGGATCGGGCAGAGCGTGTGGGGTGCCGCCGGCTCGCGCAGCCGGGCGCTGGTGCTGGCGGCGGGTCCGGGCTGGAGCCGCGCCCGCCCCCCAGCGGGTGCGGCCCGCCCGCGCGACCTCGCGAGCGCGCTCGACCTGATGGAACAGGCCTTGACCTTCTGAGCCGCCCCGGACGCAGCCCCGGTACCGGGGCGGCCGTCTCCGGCCGACCGGACGGGTCGGGGCCGCGGACCCTTCGGGAGCGACGACCGCCCGGCTCCCACCGGCCCCGATGCGGGACGTCCCGCCCACCGCGTCGATCACTCCCTCCTCCCTCTGCACCGAAACGCGCGCCGACAGCAGTGCGCCCGCCGCCCTCGAACGGGCCGGCGGGCGCGAAGCCGTCAGGCGGGCGACAAACGCACCCGCGGCCCTCGTCAGCGTTCGAGGGTGTGGAAGGCGAGGTGCCGGCCGCGGCCCTGGCCGACGGCGAGGGCGAACCACAGGCGCAGGACGCCGTCGACGGTGTCCTGTTGCCCTTCGCCGAGGTACTGCGGGCGCAGGCCGACGGCGGTGATGAGGGCGTCGAGCACGGCCCGGTCGGATTCGGGGGCGGAGTAGAACATGTCGGCGGGTGTGCCGTTGAAGTCGGGGTCGGCGAGGTTCTCGCCGCCGAGGGTGTTGAAGGCACGGGCATAGCGGGCCTTCGGGGCGTGGCGGGCGACGAGGTCGGCGTGGTGGGCGACGGGGCCGGTGATGTTGTTGGCGGCGTCGACGACGAGTTTGCCGGCGAGGGCGTCGCCGTGGGCGGTGAGGAGTTCCTCGACGGCGGTGGTGGGGACGGCGAGGACGACGGTGTCGGCGTGGGCGACGGCGTCGGCGACAGTGGTGGTGGCGGCGCCGCTGTCCTGTGCGGCGGCGTCGGTTTCGGGGGTGCGGGAACCGAGGACGGTGGGGTGGCCGGCGCGGGCGAAGGCCCGGCCTAGGGTGCCGCCGATGAACCCGGTTCCGATGACCGCGACGTTCACGGGTGTTCTCCTTCGGGTGCGGGTCAGGCGCCGATGGCGGCGATGACCGCCTGGGCGACCTTCCGGCCGGAGTACTGCTGCTGGCCGGTGATCAGGCGGCCGTCGCGGACGGCGAAGGCCTTGAACAGGCCGGCGCTGATGTAGTTGGCGCCGCGTTCGCGCAGGGCGTCCTCGACGCGCCAGGGCATGATCCGGACGCCTGCGGCCCGGTCGCCGTAGTCCTCCTCGATGTTGGAGAAGCCGGTGACGGTGCGGCCGGCGACGAGGGGGGCGCCGTCGGCCAGGTCGCAGTCGACCAGGGCGGCGACGCCGTGGCAGTAGGCGGCGACGACCTTTTCGGCCTCCCAGAAGGCGCGGACGGCCCGGTGCAGGGTCTTGTCGTCGCGGAAGGTGAACATCGGGGACTGCCCGCCCGCGATCAGCAGGGCTTCGTAGCGGTCCGGGGCGAGGGCGCCCAGGGCGGGCGTGTCCTCCAGGAGAGCGGCGAGTTCGGGGGTGTGGACGAAGCCCATGGTGATCAGGTCCTCGGCGGCCCACTTCGAGGGGTCGCGGGGGTCGGACAGGGCGTCCATCTCCACTTTCCCGCCGGCCGGGGAGGCGATGGTGACCCGGAAACCGGCCTCGGTCAGCTCGTAGTACGGGTGGGTGAGTTCGGCGCCCCAGAAGCCCACGGGCCAATTGTTGTTGCTGCTGACGGTCGGGTTGGCCACGACGATCAGGACTTCGCGCGGCAGGTCGGTGCGGGAGTCCACCCGCATGTGGTGGTCGGGCGAGGTGGTGGCGACGTCGGCCTCGGTGTCGGACATGGCGAGAACCTCCGGACGGAGCGGGTCTCCGCAATCGTCTTGCTTGAGTCCAAGCAATCGGCCCGACGGAAGAATTCCCCTAATCTGGAGCCATGGCGGAAAGAGGCGGCGAATTCCGGGACAGCGTCGACGTCGTCCTCGAGCAGTGGCGGCAGGAGCGCCCCGACCTGCAGGTGGCGCCGGTGGGGGTGATCACCCGACTGGCCCGTGTGCGGACCCATCTGGACACCGCCCTGGCCCAGGTCTTCGCCGGGTTCGACCTCACCCCGGCCGACTTCCAGGTCCTCGTCAACCTGCGCCGCACCGGCACCCCCTACCGACTCGGCCAAGCGCGGCTCATGGACGCCCTGGGCCTGACTTCCGGGACCGTGAGCGTGCGCCTGGCCCGCCTCGAACAGCGCGGCATCGTGATCCGCGAACCGGACCCGGACGACAGGCGCAGCCACACCGTCCGCCTGACCGGCAAGGGTCTGGAGCTGTTCGACCGCATCGCCCCCCTGCACCTGGCGAGCGAGGACCTCCTGCTGTCCGCCCTCACCCCGGACGAGCAGGCCCGGCTCGCCGCACTGCTGCGCAAACTCCTTGCCTCCTTCGAACACACCGGGCCCCGCGCCCCCCACGTGTGGGGCATGACCCTCGAACCCGCCCGCGTCGCCCGCCGACGCCGCACCGCCGTCGGCCTGAGCGACCGCAGCGGCCTCCTCGTCGCCGCCGTCGCCCCCGACGGCCCGGCCGCACGCGCCGGGATCCGGCCCGGCGACCTGCTCACCCACCGCGACACCGTCGAAGTGCGCACGTGGGAAGACCTGGCCCCCACCCGCACCGGCCCCGTGAACCTGCGGCTGCTGCGCGCGGAGCAGCCCCTCGACATCGTCCTCGCCCCGGCCGAACCCGCTTCGGAGACCCCATGACCAGCGAAGACCCGTCCGCGACCGACGGCACGGCGCACGCAGCGTACTTCAGCACCAACCGCCTCGAAGCGTTCAGCGACGGCGTCTTCGCCATCGCCATCACGCTCCTGGTCCTGGACCTGAACGTGCCCGAACCCGACACCCTCCACGACGAGTCCCTGATCGCCGCCCTCGCCCACCAGTGGCCCGCCTACTTCGCCTACCTGGTCAGCTTCCTCGTCATCGGCATCATCTGGATCAACCACCACGCCATGTGCGCGCTCGCCCGCCGGGTCGACCGGCGCACCCTGTTCGTCAACCTCCTCCTGCTGCTGACCGTGTCGGTCATTCCCTTCCCCACCCGGCTGCTCGCCACCTACCTCACCGCCGACAACAGCGACGCACACACCGCGGCCGCGATCTACGCCGCCACCATGGTCGCCATGGGCATCGCCTTCTCCCTGCTCTTCCTCGCCTTCACCCGCGACGCCCGCCTGCTCCACGAACCCGTCCCGCCCGAGGCGCTGCGCGCCGCGATGCGCCGCTTCAGCATCGGCGGCCTGTGCTATCTCGCCACCGTCGGCCTGGCCTACCTCAGCCCAGTCGCCATGCTCGCCACCCACGCACTCCTCGCCCTCTACTACTGCTTCGACCAACTCGCTCCCGCCCGCCGCCCACGCTGACCCGGCAGCAGAGGGCCGGGTGGACGGCGGGAAGGCGTCCCAGTGGCGCCGGGCCGCCGGTCGAGTGCTTCCGTGAGGTCCGGTGGCTCGGCGAGTTGCTCCACCCGGTCGAGTGCATGCCAGGACCCGGGAGTTGCGGACGCGCCTGCTCGCCCTGCCGCCGTACGAGGAGGCGGCGTTCCTCCTCGACCTGGCGGAGGCGCACGGGCTGCAGCCGCTCCGGGCCGGCGAGGTCGCGCGGTGGACGGCCGGTGACAGGCGGGTGCGGCACGCCGCGCTGCGGTACCTGTCTGGCGTCCCGCGCGGCGCCGCCGTCCTGGCCGCGGTGCCGCCCCGTAACGGGGACGTCTACGAGGACCTGTTGTGGTCGGCGTCCTGGCACCGGCGGGATCCTTCGGCGCCGCAGGCCGCCGCCTTCCGCGATGCGGTCCGCCGACTTCCGACGGCACCCTCGGGCGGGCCGGTGGTGGCCCAGTCCATGCTGCTCGGCGGTCTGGACGAGCCCGGCGTGGGAATGAGCGGCGGGATGAGCGTGCTGCTCTCGGCGCTGGGTGACGCGCTCGCGGCCACCGGCCGCATCTCGCGGGTGCTGACCCTGGTCGCCGTCGGTCGGCCGGTCCTGCGCGACCGGTCCGCCGGTCTGGTGTCGCCCCTCGGCACCGGGCACTGGCAGGTCGGGATCCCGGTGGACGGCGACGGGCCGCCCGACCCGGCGGCCATGGCGGCGCACCGGCCCGCGGTCTCGTGGTGGGCTGCGCGCCTGCTCGCCCTGCCGGGTGCGAGGCCGCGGATCGTCCACGTGCGGTTCGCGGACGACGGCTCGCTGGCGGTCGCCGACGCCGCCCGTCGCTGCGGCGCCCGTCCGGTGTTCACCGTGACGCCCGATCCGCACCGCACGATGGCCGAGCGTCACGCGGGCCTTCCGGTCCGTGCGGAGACGGAGGCGGCCCGGGCGCTCCGCGCCGACCTGCACCGCGTCTTCGTCGCGGACCGGCTGGTCGCCCGTGCCGGTCTTCTGGTGACCATCCCCGCGCGGGCCGGCACGGGCGACCTCGCCACGCACTTCCCGCAGCTCTCCGGCGGCACGCAGGTCCGCCGCGTGGAGGTGCCGGAAGGGATCCCGCCCTTCGTTCCCCGGCCCGGCGACACCGAGCTGGCGGACGCGATGACGGCCCGGCTGTTCGCCGGCGGCGGCCGGCCGGACGGGCTCGACCCCGAAGACCGGGATCTGCGGCTGCTGCTGTGCGTGGGGCGCCTGCACCCCGTCAAGCAGCAGGACCGGCTCGTGGAGGCATGGTTGGACACCGGGCTGTACCGGTCGACGACGCTCCTGCTCGTCGGCGGGTCACCGGGCCGCGCCACGGCCGTGGAGGCCGGTGTGCGCGCCGCCGTCGCCAAGCTCCTCGCCGGACAACCGCTCGGCCGGCGGCGGGTCGCGCTGTGGCCCGCACTGCCCAACCGGCAGGTGCGCGTCCTGGAGCGGGCACTCGCGGACGGCCGGGTCGGCTCGGCCGTGTACGTGTGCCCGAGCGCCAAGGAGGAATTCGGCCTGGCCGTACTGGAGGCCATGGACGCCGGTCTCGCCGCGGCCGGGCCGGAACGCGGCGGAGTGCCGCACTACATCAGGCACGGTGTCAACGGCTTCCTCCTGGACACCGGTTCGAGCGCCGCTCTGGGCGCCGGCTTGCTGTCGGTGTGCGCCACACCGCAGCCGGAACTGGACGCCGTGGCCGCGCGCGCCCGACGGACCGTTGGACGCGGCTACTCGGTCGATGCCATGGCCGGGGTGCTGGCCCGGGCGTACACGGAAGTCGTCTGACGCCCAGTGCTCCTCCTTGTGCCGGTCCGGGCGTTGCGGGCCGTCCCGCCCGCTCACCGGGGACGCGGATCCGCCGGGCACGGAGGCATCGCTGCGACTCGGTGCAGGACCGCTGCGAGTACGGGCCGGTGGAAGAGCCGCCGATGGTGGGAGGCAAGGACTTCGCGACGAGGAGCAGATCATGTCTGTCATTCGGAAGCTTCACGAGGCCGGCCTGACCAGCGAGCACGCCTACACGGCCGCATTCGCGTCGATCGGCCTGTCGCTGCTCAGCTGGGGCGTCTCGATGAAGGCGGAACAGGCCGGCGTGGAACGGGCCGACCGCTGGGGCATCTTCATCGGCGAGTGGGCGCCGACGTTCTTCGCCCTCGGCCTGGCCCTGGCGAACCACGAGAAGCCCGCGACCACCGCGTTCGGGTAGGCCGGTTGCGGACGGCCCTGCTGCGGGTCACCGGCCGGGACCGGCTTGCTCGCCGCTCCCGGCCGTGTCATGCGCGCAGCGTGATTCCGGACGGCAGGAGCAGCGGTCACAGGTCAGGGTCTCGAGGATCGGGTGCGGGCCGCCGTCGCGGTCCGTGCAGGTGTCGATCGAGGTGAGAGCGGCTCCGCACCCCGGCGGTGAATCAGCGACCGACCGCCTCAACGGGCCGGCAGCTCCCGCCGCCCGGAATCACGCTGCGGCAACGGGATCGGCCCGGCCGCGCAGCAGGAGCGGCCGCGGGCGCCCGGGCGGGGGGGGGGACGGCTGGTGAGGTGTCGCCGGTGGGCGGTCGGAGTCGTCACCGGTCTGATCCGTTGTCCACGGCACCGCTGATCGTTCCGGCTCGGTCCCGCCGACGGACCGCGGTCGGCGTCCACGAACCCCGCCGCGCCTCAGCCGTTGTCCGCGGATGGTCCACCCACCGTCCCAGCCCGGGCCGATGAGTGCGCCGTCGAACGGCGCCATCGCGCCGGCCCGGGACGTTTCCCCGAGGGCGGGTGGTCACGAAGGACCACGCCACCGGCGGCATGGTGTGCGCCTCCCGCGTCACGGCCGACGGTCCGACGCGGGACGTGTGCCGGGCCCGCCGGGGCGCGGCCTCGTGCCGGTGAAGACCGGCCGGCCAGCGCACGTGGCCCTGCTCCGGGCGAGGTGGGGCGGCCGGCCGATGCGTCCCATCGCCTCGGCCAGCCTCTGGAGGAGGGCCTCGTCGGCGACGACCTCCAGCACCGCCAGGAGCACATCCACCATGAAGCCGTCCCCGGCGGCCACCGCCCGGAGGATCTGTTCCACCAGATCCTCCGGCCCCGAACCGTGCATACGGGCGGGAGTCATCCCCTACGCCCCGCCTTGTCAGCCGCCCCCGTCGGCCCGCCACGCACGAAACAGCACCGGGCCGCGTCCTTCTGCGGTGGACCACCGCAGTACGCCCGTCGGCCGTCCGGTCGAGGGGCGGTGGTGAGCTGCACACCGGTCATCCGGGTTCCTCCGCTGCCTCCGTCTGTCGCACATGCGGCCGTGACCCTACTGCTTCGTAGCCGAGGCGCCTGCGGATGGCGCCACGGGCCGGCCGTGCTCACGCGGCGCACGAAACGGAGGCCACACAGCGGCCGTACAGCGTCCGGCTCGGTCGGGCTGTGGGGTATCGAATGCTCCGCGGGCACATCGACCGGCCGCACCACCGCAACCTGCTCGGCGAGGTGGCCGACTCGCCCGTCGCCACTTGCTCCGACGGCATGCTGGGAGTACCTGACCGACTGGCCCTGGCACGATGATCGCGTGCCGTTCACCGAGGTCTCCGTTGTTCAACGGCTCGGGCCGGCCGGCGACACGATCCTGGCCCGGGCAGCCGGGGTTCTGCCAGTTGGAGAAGCGCGGACATGTGGTTCGCGAATGGGCCGAACTCGGCGTCAGGGAGACGCCCGAGGGCAGCGGCACCGACGTGACCTGGACCGGGGAGCTCACGATCTCCAGGCGGGCACCAACGAAGTGCTCCCGCATGGCCGCCCGCGCCAGAACTGCCGGTGTGGACGTCGCCCTGGACATCACCGCCGACGTACCCCATGTGTTCCAGTCGTTCGCCGGCCTCCTCGACGAGGCGGATCAGGCACTGGACCGCGGCCCTCTTCCTGACCCGGCCCATCCGAACCGCCGGCCAGGCGACCTGAGCCCGGTCGGCCGACCGGCCGTCAACTCGGGCCCGAACCAACGGATTCAGAAGACTTGTGCGCGACCGGTCAAGATTGGGTAACGGCCAACCCGACTTCTTGCCCACTGAATTGTTAGCGTTAACACTCTTTCAAGAACGAAACGGCGACGCCACCTCCGGTTCAGCCCGCACCGTTGCCCGACCCACCCACCCGGTGGCACTGCAGATCGACAGGAGACGTCCATGTCCGCGCTTCGCGCACGGCTGTCGGCGACAGTGCTCGCCGTCTGCCTGCTCTTCACCGGCCTGGCCTCGGCCGTCCCCCAACGGGCCGCGGCCGCCGGTCCCGGCTACCTGATGGTGCACTTCACCGGGGACGGGGCGGCCGGTCAGCAGATGTACCTCTCGCACAGCACGGACGGCGTGCACTGGAACGACCTCAACGGCGGCGGGATGGTCCTGCGCTCCACGGTCGGCACGCAGGGCGTGCGCGACCCCGCACTGGTGCGCTCTCCCGACGGGAGCCGGTACTGGATCATCGCGACCGACCTGTGCATCGGCTGTGGGCAGAACTGGGACCAGGCCGTGAACAACGCCAGCCGCAACCTGGTGGTGTGGGAGTCCGGCGATCTGGTCACCTGGTCGCAGCCGCGGCTGCTCAACGTCGCCGGCGCGATCCCCGACGGCCGCAACGCCTGGGCGCCCGAGGCGATCTGGGACCCGGCGACCAACGACTACGTCCTGTACTGGGCGACCAACGCGACCCTCAACGGCGTGCTGAAGCACCGCATCTACGCCGCCCGCACCTCGGACTTCCGTACCATCACCACCCCGCAGGTGTACATCGACCGCCCCGGTACCCAGAACGTCATCGACACCCAGATCATCGAGGTGCCGTCGGGCGTCGGCAACTTCCGCTACGTGCGGGCCTCCGGTGACGGACAGATCACCCTCGAGGGCAGCAACTCGATCCTCGGGACGTGGACCAACCTCGGCAACCTCTCCGGCATCGGCCTCACCGGCTCCCAGGTCGAGGGTCCGATGTGGATGAAGTTCAACGGCACCAACAAGTGGGCCCTCTACCTCGACCAGTACGCCAGCGGCGGCGGCTACATGCCCGTCCTGACCGCCGACCCGTCCAACCCGGCCGTCTACCAGCGGCAGGCGTCGAGCGACTACAACATGGGCGGCACGAAGAAGCGCCACGGCTGGATCCTCAACCCGACGGCCGCCGAGGAGAGCCGCGTGCTCGCCCGCTGGCCCAGCACCCCCGCCCAGCGGCTCCAGTCGTTCAACTTCCAGGACCGGTACGTGCGGCACACCGACTTCGACGTGCGCATCGACCCGAGCGTCAGCCCCGCCGACGACTCCCGGTTCCGGCTGCGGACCGGCCTGGCGGGCTCCGGCACCGTCTCCTTCGAGTCGGTGAACTTCCCCGGGTACTTCCTGCGGCACTCCAACTTCGACTTCCGGCTGGCCTACAACGACGGCAGCAGCCAGTTCGCCCAGGACGCGACCTTCCGCCAGGTCGCCGGACTCGCCGACTCCACCTGGTCGTCGTTCCAGTCCTACAACTACCCGGACCGCTACATCCGGCACTACGCGTACGAGTTGAAGCTCGACCCGATCACCACCGCGACGGGACGCGGTGACGCCACCTTCCGCGTGACCAGCTGACCCGACCGGGTGCCGGCGCCTCCGAGGAGCGCGCCGGCACCGCCTTCTTTCTCCGCCCGCACCCAGGAAGCACCCCGATGAAACGTTCATGGCATGCACTGCTGGCGTCCGCGATCGTGGCGGCGACGACCGTGCCCGTGGCCCTGGCGCCGGCCGGCGCCGTGGCGGCCGACGGTGACATCACCTCGTCGATCCTCGCCAACAGCGACGTGGTCCTCGGCGGAAACGCCGTCGTGAACGTACCGCCCGGGTCGCACACCTACTCGGGGGTGATCAGCGGGCGGGGGTCCTTGCGGGTCTCCGGCACGGGCACCTTGATCCTCACCAAGGACAGCACCTTCACCCTGCCCGGCTCCCAGCAGGGCCAGTCCGTCAGCATCCCCGGCGGGAACCACCCCTATGTGGTCGTCAACAACCCCGACCGGCCTGCGATCACCGTCGACGCCGGCGCCACCCTGCAGTACGGCAACGGCGGAACCACCGGCCTGATCGGCGCCTTCCCCTACAACTCGCCCGGCTACCAACAGAACCAGGACAACATCCGGGTCGACGGCACGCTCAACCTGTCGCTCACGCGGCTGTTCAACCTGGGCACCATCAGCGGCTCCGGGACGATCTTCCAGCCCCGCAACATGTGGGGCACGCTCCAGCTGTGCGGAAGCAGTCCCTTCTCCGGGGTGTTCGACATCGGTACCGGCGCCAACTACGGCAGCACCACCTGCGCGGCCGACCTGCCGAACGCCAAGGCCGTCCTCAACCGCGGCTCGTGGATCATCGACACCCCGCTGAACCGGACGGTCGTCCAGCGCCAGAACTTCTACAGCCGCGAGTACGGCAACGACGTCAACGTGCACTCCCGGCCCGGCAGCAAGGTGGTCCTGACGGGCACCTACAGCTACAGCGACAACACCGGCACGGCCTCGCCGGCGCTGAGCGACGGCAAGCTCAACCTGGTGACGGTCCATCACAAGCTGAACAAGCGCGGAACCAACATCGAGGGCGCCGACGTCCGGTGGGGGGACGGCACCACGCACCAGATCTTCATGCCGGGCACGGCCGAGACGGCGTACATCAACCTGCACGCCAGGTCGCAGCGCTCCCGGCTGACCTTCGACTACAACGGCCCGGTCACCCTCGGCCTGCCCATCGGCGGGGGGATGTACCACGACACCCTCGCGGCCCCAGGGGCGGGCGACATCGTCATCGCCGACACTCCCGGGAACGACGTCACCTTCGCCGCCGCGCAGTTCTACGACGGCTCCACCACCATCCAGCGGGGTGCCACGCTGCGCTTCGGATCCGGGACGGCAGGAGCGGACGGGAGTCTCTACACGAAGGGCGCTCTCGACGCGATCAACGACGAGGGCTCGCTGATCATTCAGAACGTCCGGACGCCCGTCACCCTCCCGGCGGTCTCCGGCTCCGGATCGGTCACGCAGAACGGCACCGCGACGACGACGCTGACCGCCGCCTCCTACACCGGCGCCACCACCGTGGCCAAGGGGACGCTCGCGGTGGCCGGTGCCTCGCTCGCCTCGTCCAGCGGGGTCGCCCTCACCGGTGCGTCCGCGGTCCTCGACCTCGGTGCGGCGAAATCGACGACGCTGCGCAAGCTGGAGGTCGTCACGGGCGCGAAGATCATTCTGCCCGGCGGGGTCCAGAGCTTCACCGTGGGCTCGCAGGACGCCGCGCTCTCCGGCGACACCCTCAGCGTGGGAGGAGCGGCCTTCTCGGTCGCCCGCAGGGCCGGTCACATCGAGCTGACGGCCACGACGGCGGCCACCGAATCCGCCTCCCCGTCGGCAAGCTCCACGAACGGGGCCCCGGGCCGGGCCGACCCTTCGACCCCGGCGGGGTCCGCCGACAGCACGGCCGCCCGGGCGGGCGGTACGGCCTGGGGGACGCTCGCTTCGGTCGCGGCCGCCCTGGCGGCCGCGACCGGTCTCGTCCTCCTCGCCCTCAGGATTCGGCGCAGACACGGGCCCATCGACCGCCACCGCCCGCGCGGCCACCGGCACCGGCCCACCAAAAGCACTTCGCACGGGGACGATCGAAGGCGGCGCTGAGCGCGCGGTACGTGGCCGAGCAGACAGACAGGGCGACCGCGGACCTCGTCCAGACCGGGTGGGAGCCGCTCGCCGACCACCCGGGTGTCCACCAGGGCCGGAAGGCTCTGCACGCGGTGTGCGGACAGATCCGCTACCCCCTCCTCGCCGAGATCCGGGCGAGTGAGGTGTGCTGCTCGGCGTGCAACGGGTCGGTGCGAGGCACGCCCGAAGCCGTGCCCACAACCTCCGGCCCGCTCAACGTGCCCCGGTAGCCCTGACGGGACTCAACCGGCTGTAGGAGAGACTGCGGTCAGCAGCCGCCAGTAGGTGAGCACTCTGCGGGCGGAGCCATCACGAGTTCTGGTGCGAGACCGTGCCTCTGCTGGTCGGCCGGGAGGCCTGTCTGCTGATGGGATGGCGTGCCCGCCGGGCGGGTTGGGCGTGAGCACTGAATCCATCAGGGCGCGAGCCGTGCCTTCCGCCGGCTGTGCACAGGATCGTACGACTGCGGATCCGGGCAGCCGTGACGGCGGGCCAGAACCTCTCCGGGCCCGACCCGCCGACACGGCCGTATGAACAATCCCAGGCCCGACCGGGCAGGACGCGCCGCACCCTCACCCGTGCGCCGCACCACCCGCTCCGCCCGCAAACACCACAGCCGAACCGCCGGGTCGGTCTTCCGGGCCCGTACGACCGCCGCCGGCCCCCGGGTATGGCGTGATCCTCCTGCCCCGTACCCGTTGAGGGGCGTATACGCGGTTCCCGGGACCAACCCGGCGAAGTCATTCGACCCCGGCCTCGGAGCCGCCTCCCGTACCGCAGAACGGCCGGATTTCCTCGGGTCCGGCGAAGACCCGTGCGTCGGTGACCAGGAGGCCCCACGTCGGGGAAGCCCGGCAGCGCCGTAGGGCTACCAGATCGCCTCGACCCATTCCGGGTGGTCGATGAACGGGTTGCGGTTCTTCTGGTAGACGTCGTAGATGAGTTGGTTGCGGCGCTCCTCGAAGGCACTGGGCGGGTCCTGCTCGTTCCACTGCTTCAGGACCGAGAGGCGTCCGTGGAACGGGACGCTTCCGTTGATGGAGTCGTTGGCCTCCAGGTCGGCCCAGCCGTCCCCGCCTTCGTAGCGGACGGCCATGTAGAGGATCATGCGGGCGACGTCGCCCTTGTCCGCGTCGCGCGGCTCGAAGGAGTCGGAGTCCGTGTAGCTGCCGGGCGCGCCGGTGACCGGGCTGCCGCCCCTGTCGAAGTCCTTGTTGCCGCGGATGCTGTTGACCTGGACGTCCGCGGCGCGCAGGTGGTGCAGGTCGGTGCCGGGGCCGGCCGAGGTGCCGAAGTTCCCGTGCGACTGGGCCCACACGTGCTCGCGGTTCCAGTCGCCCACGTCGCCGCCGTTGAGGCTCTTGCTGCGTGAGGTGCCGCTGTACAGCAGGATGACGTTGCTGCTGTTGTTCGGGTCCTGGTCGGTGGCCTTCAGCGCGTTCCAGACCGCGTCGTAGGAGATCCTGCTCTGGCTGCTGATGATCGTGTGCAGGGCGGACTTGAGTTCCGTGCCGCTCTTGCCGAGCGCGGTTCGGTAGTACGTGCTGTCGTATGCGGTGGTCGTGGCGCTCGCGGGGGACGTGGTGACCGCCGGAAGAGCGAGGCCGATGAGGACAGCGGCCACAGCAGCGGCTAACGTCCTCCGTCTACCTATCTGCGCAACAGACACGGGGATGCCCTTTCCCGAGGAGAGCACGCGCAGGAAGTCGCCGGCGCTGTTCAACGGCACTGCTATCTACGCGTGTTGACATCAAGTCACTGGGAGTGTGGCACGAAGAAAGAACAAACCGTGTAACCGGGAGAAGGCCTTTGCATGACGTTCTCGCATACAGCGCGTCCCGACACCGGGAACAGGTCTTCCGGCCCGGCGTCCGGGCCACGGCCTGCAGTCCTCCCCACCAGCCCGTGAGGCCGTACATCGAAAGTGGATCAGTAGGGTTTGGCCGTGACAGGCGTAGCGCCGGTGCCGGGGAGGGTCGTCGTGGTGGTGGGGTCGCGGGCCGGATTCGGTTTGGAGTTCCACGTCGAACAGGACCCGGGGTTGCTGTGTGTCGACGTCTTCGTCGGCGGGCTCCATGTGAACACGTGGGACAACGCGTTCTACCCGCCGCTACTGGTCAAGAAGCTCAAGGACGAGCTCGGTCGCTTCCGCACGCCGACTGCGCCGCCGGTGGGCTTCGTCTCGCCGTTCGAGGCGTTTCGCCTTGCCGAGGACTGGATGTGCGACGACGCTGGTGCAGGAACGGCATCCGGGGCCGGGGCGAAGCTCGCGAGGTGCCGGTTCCTGGATTGGGGGGAGTGCACCGATGACGTGCTGGCGTTCGCCTTCCCCGACGGGGACCGGGTCCACCTCGCCTGCCGGGTAGACGGTGATGCGGGTCCGCAGGCGTCAACGGTGGTATCGGTGAGCCGGACGTTGTTCGTCGAGACGCTGGAGCACGGCCTCGTCGTCGCCGAACGCGAGTGGTCTGCCCGGCTCCCGGCCATGAAGGCCCCGCAGTCACACATGTGATGGCGGGGACGTGTCCAGCGCGCGTTCTCTCCAGGTGCATCGAATGGTTGGTCACAGCGCCACGAATCAAGATCATCCAGCGACCGGGATCCACTTTCGACACACGTCCCAGGCGGATCCGGCACCCGTCCCGACCCGAGCCGCTTCATCAGCCGAACGACGATTGGTCGTCGCGGCCGTGCAGGGCCGTTACCTCTTCGGACGGTGCGTCGGCAAGCAGCACCTGATCGGTCGTTAGGATCGCTTTCATGTCCGATCGCTCCCCCGTCGAAAGCCCCGAGCTCGTTCGCGCCCACCGTCTGGCCCGGCAGCTGCGAACGCTGCGGGAGGCACGGGGCTGGACCCGTTCCCGGCTGGCCGCCGAGACCGGCGTGCCGCTGCGCACACTGACCCGCCTGGAGACCGGGGACGTCGCTCAGCCGGGCCTGTTCACGGTCGCAGCGCTGGCGGAGGCGTTGGAGGTGGCGATCGACACTCTGGTGGCGGCCGCGGGTCCGGTGCCCGGTCTGTGGTCCACAGGGTACGAGGGGCGCACGATCGACTCGTTCGTGGCCGCGCTGGTGGAGGCAGGGGTGGACGCGGTGGCGGACGTTCGGCTCACTCCGATCAGTCGGAAGCCCGGGTTCAGCAAGTCCCGGCTGAGTGCGGCCCTGGCCGAGGCGGACATCGATTACCTGCACCTGCGTTCGCTGGGCAACCCGAAGGACAACCGGGCACCGTTCTGGGACGGCCGCATCCGCGAGGGCCTGACCGCCTTCGCCGATGTCATGGCGGCCGAACCGGCCCGCCGGCAGCTGGATGAACTCGCCGAGATGGCCGTCGGACGGTCGGTGGCGGTGCTGTGCTTCGAGCAGGACGAGCGCCGCTGCCATCGCCAGGCAGTCCTGGCAGAACTACGCCGGCGCACTGCGCTACCCGTCTCCGCCCTGACCTGATCTACGTCAACTCGTGTCCGAACAGGCGCTCTTGCGCTTCCGGCACCGTGGCCGCCCAATGGTGACAGGAGTCGGACCAGGGGGGCTGGCATGTCGGCATCTGGCTGGGAACGAGCGCGCATCCTGATCACGGTCAAGACCTATCCCGACGTCTCGCACAAGTACCTGGAGACCTGCTGTGTCGCCGGCATCCGCCTCGACACCTCCCCGGTGCGGCACGTCCGGCTGTTCCCGATCCCGCACCGGTTGCTCGACGAGGAGAAGCGGTTCGGCAAGTACTCCGTTGTCGAGGTGGACGTCCGGCACCACCATGTCGACCGGAGACCGGAGAGTCTCAGGCCCAACCTGGACACCCTTCGGGTCGTCGACACGGTCGGCAGCCGGGACGGCTGGGCCGACCGCCTCGACATCGCCGGACCGCTGATCCAGCCGTCCCTGTGTGCGATCAAACGCCTCCAGGCGGCCGACGGCACCTCCCTCGGGCTCTTCCGGCCCGCCCGCATCGACTCCTTCCGGCTCGCCGACGCCCGCCCGTGGACGGCCGAGCAGCACGGCATCGTCAACCAGACCGATGTGCTGCACCCGGACCACCGGCCCCTCGAATGGGTGCCCTACGAGTTCCGCTACCGCTTCCACTGCGACGACGATGCCTGTCGGGGCCACGACATGGGCCTGCACGACTGGGAAGCCGGCCAGTCCTGGCGCAAGTTCCGCCGCAGCTACCCCGCCCACCGACTCGCCGACGTCCTGCACGAACGCTGGTGGACGAGGATGATCACTCCCGAGCGGGCCACGCACTTCTTCGTCGGCAACATCGCCGCCCGCCCTAGGACGTTCATGCTCTTGGGCGTGTTCAACCCCACGATCGCCGCCCTCACCTCCCCCCGCCAGGATGCGCTCTTCTGACCGGTTCCCCCACCACTTCGGGTGCGCTCTCCCTGAGGAAGGGCGGTCCGCTCGACTCCGGCGATCCGGTGGAGTGCCGTCCTGCTCCCACCCGGCGCGCCTCGACGTCTCCATCTCGGTGACCACGATCCCTGCCGCCTCGGACATGGCCGTCTCGATCGCCTTCGCCGACTGGCACGAAGCTCGGGGGATCGTTCTTCCAACTCCTGCTGAACGTGGTCGTGCTCGTGATCGTCGGCGTCCTCACCCTCCGCCTGCAGCGGCGCTTGTGGCGGGCGGGTGGGGCGGCGCGCCGAGCCGGAGCGCGGCTGACCGCGGTCAGCCGCGGCGGTCCGCGCCGGTGGACCGCGCGGAAGCGTGCGGTGCCGGGCCGAGGAGCACGAGGGTGTCGTCGTTCCCCGGAGTGTTGCCCTGCGCGGCCGTGACCGGTTCGAGTCGGCCGTCGGCCCGTACGACGAAGAGCAGTTCGTGACCCGGCGGGAGCGGCTCGGCGGCGGGCTGCACGACGAAACGGGCGCCCTGCTCGTGGCGGGCCTGCAGCGCGTCGCGGTCGAGGCCCGACCCGAAGAGCACCCGGCCGCCGGTGAACGGGGCGACGATGCCCTGGCCGCCCGGGGGCGGGCCGACCCGGTACACCGGGCCGTCGAGGCTGTCCTGGACGACCACCGAGGCGAGCGCGTTCAGGTCGTCGTCGTCCGTGAGCAGCAGCGCGGCCGTGACGCCCTCCAGCCGGGCCCGGGGGTCGGTGGCCGTGGCGAGGAGTTCGCCCGCGGCCAGCTCCAGCCCCGAGTCCCTGATCCGGTCCCGCTCCCCGGGGTCACCGGCCCACATGATCACCTCCAGGCCGGCCGCGCGGAGCGACTGCGCGAGGTCGATCACCCACGGGGAGCCGCCCACCAGCAGGGGCCGCGAGCGTGCCGAGGCGCCGACGCCCAGCCGGACGGCGACCGGCCGGGCGGTCAGTGCGTAGACCAGGACGGTTCCGACGATCACCAGGAAGGTGATCGGGAGGATCTTGTCGGCGCCGGACAGCCCCGCGGCGGCCAGTGAGGCGGAGAACGTCGCGGCGGTGGCGGCGGCGACGATGCCGCGGGGCGCCATCCAGCCGATGAAGGCCCGCTCCCGGGGGCCCACCTCCGTCCCGGCCGCCGCGACGACGGACACCACCGGCCGCACCACCAGGACGAGCGCCGCGACGAGCGCGAGCGAGGGAACCAGCACCGAAGCGACGGCCTTCGGCGCGACCGAGGCCGAGATGGAGATGAACAGGAGGCCGATGACCAACTGGACGACCGTCTCGAAGAACGGGCGGCGCGCCGGCATGTCGAACCCGGGCAGGTTCGCCACGGCGGTACCGGTGACGATCGCCGCGATGAGCCCGGTGTCGTCCAGGACCATGTCGCAGCCCGCGGCCACCGCGACGACCGTGGCCAGTTGCGCAAGCGTGCCGAGCGTCCCGCCGAGCCGCAGCTTGCGCAGGGTCAGCCACAGCACCGCAACGCCCACCGCGCCGCCGACCAGCCCCACGGCCATGCTCCCGAGGAAGAGCCCGAACCGGAAGCCCTCCTTGTCCTGCGACCGGACGATGATGTGGAAGACGACCGCGCCCAGGATGCCGCCGAGCGGGTCGATGAGTGTCCCCTCCCAGTTCAGGATGGAGCGCACCCGGTCGGCCGGCCCGGCATGGTCGAGCAGCGGGCCGACGACGGTCGGCCCGGAGACGACGAGGATGACACCGATCATGAACGCCACACTGATCGGGACGTCGAACAGGGCGGCGACCAACCCCAGACAGGCTCCGGCAGTGATGGGGACACCCAGCAGGATCAGTCGCGTCACGACGCTCCGGGTCTCGCCCTTCATCTGCTGCGGATCGAGACCCAGCCCCGCATCGTAAAGAATCACGGCCACCCCGAGCGACACCAGGGCCGTGAAGTCCGGTACCAGGTTGCCGGGGCGGACCACCTCGGTGAGCGCACCGGCCGTGAATCCGACGGGCAGCAGTACGATCAGCGAAGGGACGTGCAGCTTGCTCGCCAAGATCTGCGAGCCCACCGCGAGCGCGACGGTCAGACCGCAGCCCAGAAGGATCTGATCTTCGGTCACGACGGCCCCGTTCCACCCGAGTACGAAACCACGGCCGAGGCCGCGTCCTCGCGTCCGGCCGGCCGACCGCAGCCTCCGGCGGCCGCGGCGAGGACCACCGCGAACACCGCGCTGCGCGACACGCGTCTCCCGGCCCGCACACCCATGCCGGACAGCGCAGCACAGCGGCGTCGCCGACTCAACGAGGCGCGGCCGAGAGGCACCGGGCGGGTACGGCGCGCGGGCGGAGTTGGGAGAGGACAAACAGCCGGCCAACCGCGGTGAAGGGCCGGGTGGGTGGTGGCAGGCGGGGCGCGGCCGAGGCGCGTCTCCAGTCCCGTGCCAGCGCGTGAACGGCGCGCCTACAGCCTGTCACTGTCATGGATGTGCCGATATGGCTCGGTGTTGTACTGCGGCGACGGGTAGTCGGACAGATCGTCTGCGGGCGTCTCTTCTTGTGGTTCGCCCGGCGGACTCTCGCCCTGCATCGCCCCCGAGGATGATCGATAATTTCTGCAGTGACCGGCGCCGGCCGGTGTTCTTGCGCCGGAGGGATATGCCGGGTCGCTACGTCCACGAGGAGGTCGACCATGTGCCGATGGCTCGCCTACTGGGGGTCCCCTGTCCGGCTGACGGATGTGCTCTACACCCCGGTCCACTCGCTCATCGATCAGAGTCTGCATTCCAAGCTCGGAGCCGAGACGACCAACGGCGACGGCTTCGGGATCGGCTGGTACGACGACGGGACCGACGAACCGGGAGTGTTCCACAGCACCGAGCCGGCGTGGAACGACACCAACCTGCGCGAGGTCTCGGCGCACACCACCTCACCGCTGTTCTTCGCACACATCCGCGCCGCCATCGGGTCGTCCGTGCAGCAGACAAACTGCCACCCGTTCCGGCACCAGCGGTGGCTGTGGATGCACAACGGCTTCATCGACGGGCTCGGCGACATCAAGCGAGAACTCGCCTTCGAGGTCGACCCCGCCCTCTGGCTGAACATCAAGGGCACGACCGACACCGAGCTGATGTTCTACCTGGCGCTCACCTACGGGCTCGAGGACGACCCTCCGGGCGCTGTCGCGCGCATGATCGGGTTCGTCGAGGCGCGCGGCCGCGCGCATGGGCACCAGTTCCCCTTCCAGGGAACGATCGCGACCAGCGACGGCGATTCACTGTGGGCGTTCCGGTATTCGAGCGCGGGCCGGACCCGATCGCTGTACTTCAACCGGAGCGTCCCACAGCTCAGGAAGATGTATCCCGATCGGGCCGTCCTGCGTGAGGCGGCCGACGATGCGCGCCTGGTGGTTTCCGAACCGATCGGGGACCTGCCCGGCGCGTGGGTCGAGGTTCCGGAGGCCACCTACGGCGTGGTCGGCAAGGACCGGGAGGAACTACTCTCCTTCGCTCCCCGGACTCCTGCTTGACGGGGAGGTCGGAGGGCCGGTCCGGGGGACAGTGCACCGGCAGCCGCCCTTTCCCGCCGGGAACTGCTCCCGCTGGTCGGATCCTGGCACCGGCCCCGCGGGAACGGAACGAAGACGGCCGAGCGCGGCAACCGGCCCCAGCCGATCCGCGCCCGACCCACCACCGCCGGGCCGGTCCGTCTCCCTGCGGCGGGCGGTGGTTCGCCGACGGCGCTGGTCGTGGCGGAGGCGACACCGGAGCGCCACAGTTCGTGCCTGGCGGGCGCGACCGCTGCGGGTCCCGCAGGGACGTGACCGGTTCGCCCGGGAGCACACCCGGCCGAGGCACTGCGGCGTCCGGCGACACAACCCGGGCCCGGCGGTGCCGGCGGCCGTCACCGGGCCGGCGGGAGTCGGCAAGTCGGCGCTGGCGCTGCACTGGGCCCACCTCGCCCGCGAGCGGTTCCCGGACGGGTGCTCGTACCGGTTCGCGGGGCCCGGTGGGCCGCGCCTTGGTCGTGAGGACCGGACCGGGATCGGATATTCGGTGTTCTGCCCGCCCCCGGAGAACGCAACATGGTGCGCATGACTCTGGCCACTCCCGTACTGCACACCGCTCGCTTGCGCCTGCGTCCCTTCACCGACGCCGACGCGGATGCCCTCTTCGCGCTGCACAGCAGCACCTACGTGATGCGCTACTGGGATTCCCCGCCGTGGAACGAACGGGCTCGCGCCGATCGCTTCATTGCGATGTGCCGGAAGATGGCGGACGAAGGTACCGGGGCGCGCGTGGCCATCGACCGTGCTTCTGACGGGGCCTTCGTCGGCTGGTGCGTTCTGACCGGATGGAACCCGGACTACCGCAGCGCGTCGTTGGGCTACTGCCTCGACGATGCGATGTGGGGCCACGGCTTCGCGACGGAGGCCGCGCGCGCCTTGTTGCAGTGGGCATTCGACACACTGGACCTGAATCGGGTTCAGGCCGAGACCGATACGCGCAACGTGGCATCTGCCCGGGTTCTGGAGAAGCTCGGATTCGTGCGGGAAGGGACGTTGCGGGAAGACTGCGTCGTGAACGGCGAGGTATCCGATTCGTGGGTGTTCGGGTTGATCAGGCGAGAGTGGCGGTCGGTGGCCGTGCCGATCCCGGCCGGCCAACGAGCTGGTGCGTGATTGCGGCGGGTTGGGCTTGCCCGGCCTGGGGGCGGCATGATCTTCCATTGTGACGATCATGGTGAATCGTGCGGTCACGGCCATCGGGTGCTGACCGGCTTCTCGCGCGGGTACCTGGCGGAGTTGGTCGTCTGACTCGCCTCACCGTGGCAGGCGGTGGTCGAGGGCGGGCGAGACGCGGTCCGGGGCGGCGTGCGGCGCCGGGCCGCGGGTGCGGGTGCCAAGCACCGGTTGATATTCACCGACCGGGTGGTCGCGACGCTGATCCATCTGCGGCGCGACCTGCCGCAGTGTCACCGCGCCCCACCACAGGGCGTCACCGAAGGATGCGAACTCCGGGTTGACCGGACGTTCGGCGTGGTAGGCGACCGCCGAGGCGAGCAGCACCATGCCGGCTGCGACCACGGCAACCCGTCCCAGCCGTGCGAACAGACGCCGCGCCCCCTGGTCACCAGCAGCAGCCGGGCCAGTCGTGCCCCGCGTAGAAGAAGGACGAACCGGCCCGCGTCGGCGCCGGGCAGCAGGAACCCCGGGGCCGTGGCGATGACGACGAAGGGGTCGAAGCGGCCGAGCGGCGAGCTCGCGTACCGCTCGAGATGACGGACGTGCATCACGTAGTCGGCAAGGAACACCGACCAGGCCGCGACATTGACGGTGATGCTGAGCCACTCGCCGGACTCGGGGATGATGACCAGTGGAAGGATCGCCGAGGCGAACATCGGCAGGCGCATCCGCGCCTCGAACCGCTTGAGCAGGACGCTGTCGCCCCCGGCCCCGGCCCGCCCGGTACGTGCCGACGACCAGGAGTCACACCCATGATCCGATCCTGGTCACCCTTCCCGCTCCCGGACGGCCAACAGCGTGCATTCGAGGAGCACCCACCGCTGGGCGCTGTCCTGGCGATCACGATCCGTTCGGTGGCGTTGGGCTTGGGCGGAGCATCCGGGCGGACGGCGACCGGACACCCCGCCGACGGCGACCGTCTGTGCCGGGGCTTGTTGCCGGAGCCCGGTTCAAATGCTCGTACTTGGCGTCAGCCGTTGAGGACGTGTTCCTTCTGGGCCTGGAACTCGATTCCGTCCGTCGGGGACGACTGGTTACTAGACTTCTTCGGTCATGGGCGATGACCGCGGCGCGTTGGCGAGGCGGGTGAAGAGTCCGTAAGCGCCGCTGTGAGGGTCTTCATGACGCGCTGCCAGGGGGATCCCGGCCCCGAACAATGTGCGCGGATCCAGGCCACGCTGTTCCATGGCGGTGAATACCTGATACATCGACCATTGAAATTCGCGGCTTCCTGCCCGGAGGTCGTAGATCGCCGTGAGGGTGAGCGCCACGTCGAGGTCGTCGCGGGCCAGGCTCTGGAGAAAACGGTCGAAATAGTCATCGATTGCGCCGATAAACTGCCATACGACCGGAGAATGCGAGGCCAGGACCATCCGCACACGTTGGCGGCCCGCCTCGTCGAGTCGGTGGCGGTAGGTGTCTGCCATCTCGCGCGCCAACGGGTGCAGCAGGTCAGTACGCTTGCGCATCTCGGCTTTCCAAGCTTCGCCGACCGGCCTTCCCGGAGCGGTTCCGGGAACCAGGGGCTCAGGTCGTGGCGCCGCATACGCTGCATCCAGCGCATCCATCTCGTCGCTCCAGCGTGCGAAGAGAACTTCGACATCGACCTGCTGCGCATCCCCGGGTATGCGCTTCACCTGCATCACAGCTCCTGTCGTTTCCAAGTCCGTGCGGCGCCCCGGCCCACTGCTGTTTCGATTCCGAGTCGGCGGGGGTGCGGGGTCGACTATAGACCGCAGGACAAAACGACGATTCACATGAAGCCGCGTGGTCGAGTGCGCTGACCGGCGGAAACGCGACGAACACCGGCAGCCGGCGGAGCGGAGATCGTCGATCCCTCCGAACCCGGACCCCGGCTCGTTCGAGGACGGCGCCGGGATCCCGGTTCGGAGCAAGTCCAGCTGTACCCGGCCGTCACAGTCCGACTGCAGCACTTGCTCTTCGATGCCCCGTCAAGTCGGTGGCGTCGGTACTGGTCGGGGCTCCTGCTCAGCCCTCGGCAAAGACGGTGTCCTCGGGCTGCGCGGTCATCCGGACGGCTGCGCCGTCGATGATCTGGACCAAGGGCGCAAGGCTCAGCTGCTTCGTCCTCGTCGACAGGACCTCGACGTTGTCCTCCTTGCCCGCCAGGTATGCGGGGAAGCAGGTCAGGGACTGCTCGACCAGGTTGAAGTGGTCGACCAACCGCCGGAACAGCTTCGGGAGGATGACCGCCTCGGTGAGGGAGGGCATCCCGGTGATCGGCGCTCCACCCGGGGCCGTGGTGGCGTCGAACGGCCACAGACCCAGGCCGGCCTCGCGCGCCTGGCGGGTGACGGCGGCCAGTTCCTCCCGGAGGTTGCGGAACAGCTTGTCGTAGAAGCCGGGGTAGACCAGGCCCGTTTTGAGCAAGTGGTGGTTGACGGTGGTCTGCAGCAGCGGGACGTCCACCTGCACCTCGGTACCGTCGGCGCCGGGAGGGGTGCCGGTGCCGAGCAGGGCGACGCAGCGCTTGAACGGGTCCCCGCCCTGGGTGAGGACCCACGCGGGGGTCTGTGGCGGGTTGGCCGAGACGACCTTCTGTCCGCTCCGTTGGACGTCGCTGAACCCGAGGAAGGTCAGGAGTTCCTGCGCAGCCCTGTCGCCGAACTCGGCAGGTTGGCGAATCCTCGGCCCGGTCCGGTCGTAGTGGGTCTCCAGGGCGTCGATGCCTTCGAGCCTGAGTCTGGCGGTGCCGTTCTTGACCTCGACCGGGGCGTCCTTGAGCTTGTCGAAGGCCAGCGGGTTGGTGGGGACAAAGTGGATGGTGTCGCCGTCCGGCTCGGTACCGATGATCCGGCACTCGCCGAGAACAAGCAGCATGGACATGACATCCCCTTGAATGGGAGGGCGGGCGCCACATGCGTGCTCCATCGGCGTCCGCCGGTTCGTGCGGTGAAATTCACCATGAGCGTTCACTTCGTCACGGAGGGACGAAGGCGTCGCCACTGTACGTTCGCATCCGACCGACCTCAATGACCGCCGCGCCGTCAGCGGACCGCAGAGCCGGATGGGCTCGACCCCGACGGCGCGGGCCGGGAGGGGTCGCCGACCGGGCCGACCGATCCGGGTGAACCACTGCGGAAGCTCGAGGTCTTCACCGGAGAGCTGCCGGGGTTCAATCCGACAACGGAACCTGGCAGCCCGGGCTGTGGCTGGTGATGTGCAAGATGCAGGCGATGCCACAGAGGTGGTGATGCCGTGGCCTTGTCGGCGCTCCTCCTGTTTCATTCCAGGACGCCGCATTGTGCGCCCTGCGCTTCGGGCGCCGGTGTGCGCGCCCGATCTCGGAGGCTTCGCTGTCGGTCTCGGGCCGCTGCCGGACGTCGATGAAGACGGTCAGAGATCCGCGCATCCGCGCGCAGCTCACGAGGATCCCCCTGTCGGGGCCGTCCATACCGTGATTGTCGCGGCGGACGCCGGAAATGGGCAGCGGGCTCCGAACCCGCGGGGCACGGTGTCCGGCATGACGTTCGAGGTGGAGACCCTGGTGGTGCGCGGGGTGAGCGCGGCGTGCGCGGTCGCCTTCGTCGGCATCCCGTACGCGGCGCCGGCGACGGTGCGGGGGGCGCGGCTGTCGGAGGCGCTCGCCGGGTGGGAGCCGTGGACGCGGGCGGTTGCGGCGCTCCTGCCGGCGGTGGTCGCGGTGCGCGGACTGTCGGGGCTGCGGCGGCCGGTGACCTCGGGGGTGCCGGCGGCCGTACCCGGCGGGGTCGGCACCGCGGCTGACGGAGGGGCGGGACGGGGTCCGGCGGGGGCTCGGGGCGAGGCGTCGCGGGGACGTTCCTGCGGTTCAGGGGCCTGACGATGGTCAACCCGACGACGGCGCCGTGCTTCGCCGCGCCGCTGACGGGAGGGGGCGGCCCCGGTGGTGCGGCGGCGGGCCGCGTTCGTGTCCGGGGCGTGCGTGGCCTCGCTGACGTGGCAGCAGTTCCTGGCGGTGGTGGGGGTGTCGATGGGGCGCGCGCCTCTCGCCGAAGGCGCGGCGTCCGACCTACTGCGCCGGGGACGGGCCAGTGGACTATTACGCTGCGCGACTGCTCCGGGCGTGATGGGTGACGGTTGTGGCTGGCGCCACCAAGACAGGCGACGGAAGCGGGAACTCCGCTCGATACGGTGACGGAACGTCATATGACGATCGCTTCGGGTGGAGCTCGCGGGCGGCTTCGCCGAGGCATTGGTGTGATCGGGGGCGCATTGGCGGCCTTTTCGATCACGAAAATCCCCTCAAAAGCTGTCATTTCCGGCGCGATTTCTTGATCCTTACCGCTGGTAACAGTCAACTGACCTGCACCGTAAGGGAATTGCTTGATGACCGACCGCAACCGCCCGTAGCTTCTTGGGCGGTGCAACGAGCACCACCCGGGTTCACCCCGATGCACGGCCCGCCGGCTGACCCCCGGCGCGAGGGCCGTGCCCGCCGACCGGCCGAGCTCGGAACGGGCCGGCGGCGAGCGGGGGAGGCCAGGGCGGCACGGCACGTCGGACACGTGCCCGGCCGCCCGTCGAGTGAGGTGAGCGCGACGTGGGCCCCACCGGGGCCTGGTTCCGCATGCCTGCCCGGGGCTTGTCGAGAGGATGTTCATGACTTCCGGTCACGAGACCACCGCTGCCACCACCTCCACCAAGGCCACCACCAAGCGCAACCGAGTCCGCGTGGCCGTCGTGGCCGGCGCCGCCGTCGCGGCGCTGCCGGTGGCCGGACTCGTCTCGGCCCCCTCGGCCTCGGCCGCCTCCGCCTCGACCTGGGACGCCGTCGCCCGGTGCGAGAGCGGTGGCAACTGGTCGATCAACACCGGCAACGGCTTCTACGGCGGCCTGCAGTTCACCGCCAGCACCTGGCGGGCGTACGGCGGCACCGCGTACGCGCCGCAGGCGAACCGGGCCAGCAGGGCGCAGCAGATCGCCGTCGCCGAGAAGGTGCTCGCCTCGCAGGGCCCCGGCGCCTGGCCGGTCTGCTCCAAGAAGGCCGGTCTGACCAGGGGCGGCGCGCCGGCCCAGGTCGACACCGCCACCAAGTCCAAGCCCAAGCCGACCGCACCCAAGTCCAAGCCCGACCGCAGCTCCACCGACGCCACGCGATCGGCGCGGACGCCGACCCCGTCGGCCCCGGTCAACTCCCCGAGGAACGGCGCCCCCACCGGCACCTACACCGTCAAGAGCGGCGACACCCTGAGCGAGATCGCGGTCAAGTTCGGCACCGACGTGCGGAGCCTGTACGCGAAGAACATCCGGACCATCGGCGGCGACCCGGACCTGATCTTCCCGGACCAGGTGCTGGACCTCTGACCCCTGGTCGGACCACGGCCGGCCACCCCTCCGAGGGGTGGCCGGCTCCGGCGCGTGGGCCCCGGTGTCCGGCGCGTGGGCCCCGGTGTCCGGCGCGTGGGCCCCGGTGTCCGGCGCCGTGCGTGGACCCGTGCGCGGCCCTCGGCGTGCGACCGGGCTGGATCGCCCGGGTGTCCGCGTCAGTAGGCTCGCGAGGTGCCGAAGCTGATCAGTGACCGCGAGTTGACCGGTTCCCCCGTCGTCGCCAACAACACCATGAACCGCGAGCGCGGGCTGAGCGGCGTCAACAGCTACGCCCGCGAACTGGGCGTCGACCTGGTCGGCCCGCTCGCCACCCCGCCCGACCTGGCCGCGCTGCCGGCGCTGCGCCTGGTGACCGCGGCGCTCGCGGACTGGGAGCCGCGGCGCCGGTACCACCTGATCACCTGTGTGCACGGCCTGCACTACCTGGGGGACCAGCTCGCCGCGATCACCCGGGCCGCCTCCTGGCTCACTCCGGACGGGCTGTTCGCGGCGCACCTGGACCCCGACTCGTTGCGGTGGGCGGACGGTTCCGGCGCCGCCCGGCCCGTGCTGGCGGCGCTGCGGGCAGCCGGGTTCTCGTACCGGGCGCGGCGTCACCTGCTGACGCTGGAGGGCGGACGCGAGGTACGGCTGCCGTTCGACTATCTCGGGGCGGACCCGGCGGCCGGCCCCAACTGGACGGGCCAGCCGGCCGTGGCCTCGTACTACCGGGACGCGTCGCACCACCGGGAATCGTCGTGAGGAGCCGGCGTCCGATCAATTGTTGAACGTTGAACGCGATGTCCGAATGCCGCCGGACTCGTGATCGCCGACGTCCGATGATCGAGTCATGTCCGAGAACACGACAGCGAGTTCGGGGGAGATGACGATGAGCACGACCATGGCGGCCGCACGGCTGGCGGGCAAGGTGGCGCTGGTGACCGGCGGCAGCCGGGGGATCGGCGCGGCGGTCGCGCTGCGGCTGGCCGAGGAGGGTGCCGACGTGGCGCTCACCCACCGGGACAGCGCCGAGCGTGCCGAGGCGGTCGCGGCCAAGATCGAGGGAGTGGGCCGCCGCGCCTGGGCCGTACGGGCGGACAGCGCCGACCCCCGGGCGATCCGGGAGGCCGTGGACGCGGTGGCGACGCGGTTCGGCCGGCTCGACATCCTGGTGAACAACGCGGGCGTCGGCGTGGTCGGCCCGATCGAGGAGATCGACGAGGCCGACATCGACCGGGTGCTGGACGTCAACGTCCGGGGGCCGCTGCTGGCCTCCAAGGCGGCCATCGCCCACCTGGGCGAGGGCGGGCGGATCGTCACCGTCGGCAGCTGCATGGCCGAGCGGGTCGCCTTCCCCGGCGGCTCGGTGTACGCGACCAGCAAGGCGGCCCTGTCCGGGCTCACCAAGGCGCTGGCGCGGGAGCTCGGGCCGCGCGGCATCACCGCCAACCTGGTGCACCCCGGTCCGACCGACACCGACATGAACCCGGCCGACGGGCCGAGCGCCGGCTTCCAGGCCGGCTTCACCGCGCTGGGCTCGTTCGGCACCCCGGCGGACGTGGCCGGCACCATCGCCCACCTGGTGGGCCCGGAGGGCCGGTACATCACCGGTGCCGCGATCGCGGTGGACGGCGGGTTCGCGGTCTGAGACCGGCGGGCCCTTCGGAAGCGCGGCCCCACCCGGGTGGTGAACCGCCATCCGGTCAGGGCTGCGCGCCGGTCCGCGCTCGGCGCACGCCCGCGGGTCATCGTCGGCGGGGGTGCCGGGAGCGACCCGGGGATCCGAGCGGGGCGAGCAGGGGAGACGGCGGACGGCCACCTCGCGGATCGGGCACGTGCTGACCGACCACCACATCTGGAAGCAGCTGCTCGACGCCGACCCGCTCCACCGCGAGCGCTCCGGCGTGCGCGGGTACCGTGCCCCGCGAGGTGCCGGCGTCCACGGTGATGCCGAGGGCCGGCGCGGCGCCCGCGGTGAGTGCGAAGGCGCCGGCCCCGGCGGAGGCGACGGGTCCGCCACCGCGGAGAGCGTGCGGCGGCGGACCCGGCTGCGGCGGTGCGTGCGACCCCGGGGTCGGCCGGTCGGCGGTGGTCGGGCGTCGGGTGGCACGTGGTGCCCCTCGTGGAGTGTCCGGAGGTGGTTGTGGCGCCGCTGTGCGCGAACCGCGACGTCGCCGCCCCTGGAGTTGCCACCCGGCACCGAAAGGTCGCCGCTGACGGCCGACGAAACCTCGGAGCCCGGTCCCCGGTCAGCCCCGCGGTCGGGCGAACGGGCCGAAGGTCAGCGGGGGGTTGGCGTTGCGTACCAGGGTCATGGCCTGCTCGGGCCACCAGGCGCCGGCCGCCGGATCGACGATGCCGTACTCCGGATCGACGGTGCCGCCGGGGACGTTGCGGTTGCACTCGCCGTCGGACTGGCCGACGGTCTTGATCCACAGGTAGGCGTCGACCAGCGGGGTGCCGGTGGCGGCGGTCGGTCGGTCACCGATGCCGCGCCCGGGCGGGTTGCACCAGGTCTGCGGGTCGCCGGCGTACTTGCCGGGCGGCGGGGTCCAGGCGCCCTGCCCGTTGCGGCCGGTGTCGACGACGAAGTGAGTGAGCTCGTTCGTCGGCGGGGTACCGACGTTCTGCTGGAACCACTGGTCGGTCCAGTGCCAGGTGCTGGGGTCGTCGGCGTTGACCGAGTTCCCCGGTTGCCCGTCGTTGGGGGCGGCCGGGGAGTAGTACTGGCTCGCGCACCAGTCGGTGTGGCCGCGCGCGTACTCCGGGCCCTTGGTGGCGAACCACAGGCAGTTGGACACCCAGGTGCCGTAACGGTCGGACGGGCCGGTGGCGAAGAAGTTGGAGACGTTCAGCGAGAAGCCCTGGGCCCGCTCGACGCCCGCGTCGAGCAGGCGCTTCGCGGCGTTGCCGACGCTCTGCCAGTGGCTGTTGCCGGCGTCGAGGTAGACGACGGTGTTGGGCTGCTGCTCCAGTGCGTCGATTCCGTGGCGCAGGTCGGCGATCCGTCCGGCCGTGAGCGCGCCGGTGGGGTCGGTGTCCGGGGAACAGTCGGAGGGCAGGTTGGCGAGGGCGTCCGGTTCGAGGACGATCACGGCCTTGCCCTTGCCGATGCCGCGGGCCAGTGCCGAGATCCAGGCCCGGTACTCGGTGTCGGACTGTGCTCCTCCGCTGGAGTACTGGGAGCAGTCCCGCAGCGGGACGTTGTAGGCGACGATGACCGGGACGGTGCCGGTGCGGGCCGCGCGGCGGACCAGGGTGCGGGCCCGGGCCTCCACCTCGGCGGGGGTGCCGCCGGTGAACCAGTCGGCTTCCGGCCAGCTGGCGAGCTTGGCCATGGCGGTGGCGCCCGCGAGGTCGTGCTCCAGCAGGTAGCGGACGGCCTGCTTGGCGGCGTCGCTGTCGGGGTCGACGTAGAAACGGGTGTCGGCGGGCAGCGTGTGGCCGGTGGCGGGCCGGTCCTGCGCCTGGGCCTGGCCCGGTACGGCGAGCCCGGTCAACAGCGCGGCCAGCGCGACCGGGACCAACGGGCGGGGGATGCGGGGTCTCATCGGTTTCCTCTTCTGGGCCGCTCGGGCCGGCACGGCGGCCCGACCCCGAGCGGGTGCGGAGTGTTGGTCCGGCGTCAGTAGCCGTAGATCAGCTTGTAGGCGACCTCGGGCAGGAACTGCCCGGCGGTCGATCCGGCGCCGGTGCCGCAGTTGCCGTCGGACTCGCCGGGCGACTTCACCCACAGCAGCATCTCGGGGCCGCCGCCGGTGCGGGTGGTGGGCGTCCCGATCCGGCGCCCCGGCGGGTTGCACCAGGTGCCGTCGGACCCGTTGCCGTTGCGGCTGGTGTCGACCACGTACGACTTGGTGTACCCGTACGAGGACTTCAGCGCCGCGTTGACGGCGTTGCCGTAGGTGGTGTTCTGACCGGTGGTGTAGAAGTTCGACACGTTCAGCGAGAACCCGTGGGCTCCGCCCACTCCCGCATCGGCCAGGAGCTTGGCCATGGTGGTGGCGCTCAGCCAGCCGGGGTTTCCGGCGTCCAGGTAGACCCAGGTGTTCGGGGCCTTGGCGGTGAACTGGGCGATGGCGTTGCGCAGCATGGTGTTGCGCTCGGAGATCTGGGCCGGCGTCATGCAGCTCTCGTGCCCGAGCGCGTCCGGTTCGAGGACGACCAGGGCGGGCCGGTTGCCGATGCCGCTGGCGAAGGCGGCGATCCAGGCGTTGTAGTCGGCGGCGGAGCCCGCTCCGCCGCCGGACTGTCCGGCGCAGATGTCCCGGTTGGGGATGTTGTACGCCACCAGGATCGGCAGCTTCCCGCCGGCCGCGGCCGCGCCGACGTACGCGCCGGTCGCGGTGCCGATGGTGCCGCTCCAGTTCCCGAACCAGCGGGCCGCCGGCACGTTGGCGATCGACGCCTGAACGGCGGGGGCCCGGCCGTCCCCGCGGTGGGAGTTGACCCACTGCTGGGTGCTGGAGTTGGGGTCGACGTAGAAGCCGCTGGTCATGCCGGTGGGGTCGGCGGCGTACGCGGTCCCCGGGTCGACCGCGAACAGGAGGGCGGTCAGCGCTGGTGCGATGAGCAGGGCCGTGCTGCGGCGCGAGCGGCGCATGTGGCTTCCTTCGCTGTGGGTGGGGGCAGGAGTGGAAGCGCTTCCAGTTGCCAGATGATTGAGGGTCTCCCGATGCCATGTCAAGACTCTGGCCTGACTTTCCACTGGCCTCCGACCGCTGTACAGTCCCCAAAACTGGAAGCGCTTCCAGTCCGTTTCGGACGGGCGGCGCGGTACGCTGTGCACCGGCATCACAACCGAGGTGAACCACCATGACGGAGCAACCGACGCGCCGAAGGCCGACCCTGGACGAGGTCGCCGAGCGCGCCGGCGTGTCCCGCACGGCGGCGTCCAGGGCGCTCAACAACGCCCCGAACGTGAGCCGCGACAAACGCGAGGCCGTGCTACGCGCGATCAAGGAGCTCGGGTACGTCCCGAATCCGACGGCCCGCGCGCTGGCGACGCAGCAGGCCGGGGCGGTGGCCCTGATCATCTCCGGAGAGGATCCGGCGGTGCTGGCCGACCCGTTCTACGGGCAGGTCATCGCGGGCGCCTCGACCGTGCTGGAGGAGACCGACCTGCACCTGGTGCTGTGTCTGGCCACCTCCGCCCGGGGGCAGATCCGGGTCAAGCAGCTGCTGCGGACGCGCGCGGTGGACGGGGTGATGCTGATGTCCCTGCGCGGGGACGATCCGCTCACCTCGCTGGCCCTGGCCGCCGGCGTGCCCGCCGTGTTCGGCGGAAAGCCGCTGCACGGGCAGGTCCCGTACTACGTGGACGTGGACAACGTGCTCGGCGCCCGGCAGGCGACGGAGCACCTGATCTCCCGCGGACGCACCCGGATCGCCACCCTCACCGGACCGCTGGACACCGACGTCGGCCGGGCCCGCCGGCGCGGCCACCTGGAGGCGCTGACCCTGGCGGGCCTTCCGTACCGGGCGGAGGAGGCCGGCGACTTCACCGAGCGCGGCGGGATGGCCGCGATGGAGGCGCTGCTGGCCCGCCATCCGGACCTGGACGCCGTGTTCGCCGCCAACGACAACATGGCGGCCGGAGCACTGCGGGTGCTCGGCCGCGCGGGCCGGGCCGTTCCCGCGGACGTCGCCGTGATCGGCTTCGACGGCCTGGCGGTGTCCGAGATCACCGAGCCGCCGCTGACCACGGTCCACCAGCCGATACGGAACATCGGCCGGGAGATGACCCGCATGCTGCTCGCACTGATGGCGGGCGAGCGGCCGAGTCCGCTGATCCTGCCCACCACGCTGGTCCAACGCGACTCCACCTGACCGACCGCCGGCCCGTCGACCGCGCCCGCACCGGCCTGCGGCGCGGCGGTCAGCCCTGCCCCCGACCCGGCGGAACGCCACCGACGATCCGCCAAGATCGCCTCTTGACAGCCGCCCACCACCGGAGCAAGGTTCACTCCACCGCCTGGGAGCGCTCCCATCCATCGCGCTCCGCAGCCCTTCCCGGCTACGTCCCTCCGGGCGGCCCCTCCCCTCGCGCCCCGCGCACTTCCCACCCCACCGACCCGGAGGATCCATGTCCCCGCACCGCCGTTCCCGCAGAACCGCCGCCCTCGTCTCCGCCGCCGCCGTCACCGCACTGCTGGCGACCGGCTGCTCCTCCACCGGGTCCGGCTCGGACGACCCGAACGCGAAGATCACGCTCAGCGTCGGCGACTTCGGCACCTTCGGCTACAAGGAGGCCGGGCTCTTCGACGAGTACATGAAGGCCCACCCGAACGTCACCATCACGGAGAACACCACCACCCAGGAGGGCGACTACTGGACCGCCCTGCAGACCCGGCTGTCGGGCGGCGGGCTCGACGACATCCAGGCGCTGGAGGTGAGCCGGATCGCCCTGGCCACCTCCGACCAGCTCAGCAGCGCATTCATCGACATGTCGAAGGCCGAGGGTGTCGACAAGGACGCCTACCTGCCGTGGAAGTGGCAGCAGGCGACCACCCCCGACGGCAGGACCATCGGCCTCGGCACGGACGTCGGCCCGATGGCGATCTGCTACCGCCAGGACCTCTTCGCCGCCGCCGGCCTGCCCACCGACCCCGCCCAGGTCAGCGCCCTGTGGGCGGGCGACTGGGCGAAGTACGTGGAGGCGGGCCGCCAGTACCAGGCCAAGGCGCCCAAGGGCACCTTCTTCATGGACACCGCCTCCGGCCTGTACAACGGCGTGGTCTCCTCCAGCCCCGAGCAGTACTACCGGAAGGGCAAGATCGCCTACCAGGACTCCGCCGGTGTCCGGAAGGGCTGGGAGCTGGCCGCCGAGGCGGTCCGGGCCGGGACCACCCAGGGCCTCAAGGAGTTCGACACCCCCTGGCAGACGGCCTTCTCCAACTCCACGTTCGCCACCACTGTCTGCCCGTCCTGGCAGCAGGCCAACATCGAGAAGTTCTCCGGCCCCGGCAACGCCGGCAAGTGGAACATCGCGCAGGCCCCCGCCGCCGGCAACTGGGGCGGCTCCTTCCTCGCGGTGCCGGCCTCCGGCAAGCACGTCGCGCAGGCCCAGGCGCTGGCCGTCTGGTTGACCGCGCCCGAGCAGCAGGCCAAGGTCTTCCGGAAGGTCGGCAACATCCCGGCCAACCAGAAGGCGTACACGCTGCCCGGCGTCACCGACTTCACCAACCCCTACATCGGCCCGAAGGCCCCCACCGGCCAGATCTTCTCCACCGCCGCGAAGGCCATCACGCCGGCCGAGACCGGCCCGCACCACGGCGACCTGCACGGGGCCTTCAGCAACGGCGTGCTGTTGATGGAGCAGAACCACAAGAGCGCCGACGAGGCCTGGGCCGCCACCCTCAAGCAGGTGGCGAGCACCGTCCAGTAGCCGAGAGCGCGCCGCGCCGTACGGGCCCCGCCCGCCCGAGGCCCGTACGGCGGGGCGCCGCCGTGGGCAGCCCGGACCGGCTGCCCGCCCCACGCCCCTTTCACGAACGACGCGTCGACCCGCCCAGCGGTCGACACGGCATGGAGGAACCCTGTGGCCCCCCCCACCCGCACGGACCGGAGCGACCCGGCCGGTCCACCGCCCACCACCCCGCAGGCCCGCCGCCGGGAGCCGACGGGCCTGCGCAGCCGGCTCCACCGCTGGGACCACCTCGTCTCGCCCTACCTGTTCGTCGCACCCTTCTTCCTGGTGTTCGCCGCCTTCGGCCTCTTCCCGCTGCTCTACACCGGCTGGCTGTCACTGCACCGGGTCAGCCTCTACAACGTGGACCGGGCGGACTGGGTGGGGCTGCAGAACTACTCGGACCTGCTGTTCGGCCCGCCGAGCCACTTCTTCTGGAACGCCCTGGGCAACACCGTCACCCTCGGCGTGCTGTCCACCGTCCCGCAGCTGCTGGCCGCGCTCGGCCTCGCGCACCTGCTCAACTACCAGCTCCCGGTGCGCGGTTTCTTCCGCACCGCGCTGCTCGCGCCGTACGCGACCTCGGTGGCCGCCGCGACCCTGGTGTTCGCGCTGATCTTCAGCCCCGAGGGCGGCATGGCCAACTGGCTGCTCGGCCTGGTGGGGGCGGGCCCGGTCCGCTGGGAGGCCGGCCCGTGGAGCTCGCAGATCGCCGTCTCGGTGATCGTCATCTGGCGGTGGACCGGCTACAACGCGCTGATCTACCTCGCCGCGATGCAGGCGATCCCCCGCGAACTGTACGAGGCCGCCGCCATCGACGGCGCCGGTCGTTGGCAGCAGTTCCGCAACGTCACCATCCCCGAACTGCGCCCCACCATCCTGTTCACCGTCGTGGTCTCCTCCATCGGGGCCACCCAACTCTTCGGCGAGCCCTACCTGTTCGGCGGCCAGAGCGGTCATCAGGGCGGCGCGGACCACCAGTACGAGACCCTCGGCATCCTCATGTACGACCAGGGCTTCCACAGCAGCATGCTCGGCCGCGCCTCCGCCATCGCCTGGATCATGTTCGGCCTGCTCCTGCTGGTCGGCCTGGCCAACACCCTGATCGCCCGCCGCCTGCGCTCCGCCAAGTGAGCGGGAAGGAATGCACATGACCACCGTCCCCGCCCTCGACTCCCCCGCCCACCGCCTCCGCGCCGGGCGCCGGCTCCGGCTGCGCGCGCCGGGCGCGGGCGGCCGGCACCGGGCCGGACCGCTCGCGCTGGCGACGCTGGTGCTGGTCGCACTCGCCTCGCTGTTCCCGCTGTACTGGACGCTGGTGGCGGCCTCCACCGACAGCCACCGGGTGATCTCCACGCCGCCGCCGCTGCTGCCCGGCGGGAACCTGTTCCACAACATCGGCTACGTCTGGCACAACGCCGGGGCGCGCGGCATGGGCGTCGCGCTGCTCAACTCGACACTGGTCGCCGGCACCGTCGCGCTCAGCACCGTGGCGTTCTCCGTGCTGGCCGGGTTCGCGTTCGCCAAGCTCCGCTTCCCCGGCCGCGGCGCGCTGCTCGCCCTGGTGGTCGCCACCATGGCGGTGCCCGCCCAGGTCAGCATCGTCCCGCTGTTCATCCTGATGAAGCACCTGGGACTGGGCAACCAGCTCGGCGCCCTGATCCTGCCCACCCTGGTGACCGCCTTCGGCGTGTTCTTCATGCGCCAGTACCTCACCCAGGCCCTGCCCACCGAACTGCTGGAAGCCGTCCGGGTCGACGGCGCGAACTCGCTGCGGGTCGTCTGGCACGTCGTCGTCCCGGTCGCCCGGCCGGCGATGGCGGTGCTGGGGATGCTCGCCTTCGTGCAGTCCTGGAACGACTTCCTGTGGCCGATCATCGCGATGAACGGCGCCACCAACCCCACCGTTCAGGTCGCCCTGGCCGGACTGGGCACCGGCTGGTCCACCGACTGGTCGGTCATCACCGCCGGTGCGCTCGTCGGCACCCTGCCCCTGCTGCTGGTGTTCACCGTCTTCGGCCGGCAGATCGTCGGCGGCATCACCCAGGGCGCGCTGAAGGGCTGACCGACCGCCGGTCCTGCCCCGCACACCTCACCACACCTTTTGGAGCGCGAACGCCATGACCATGGCATCCCCGTCCAACCGTTCCGCCCACTGCGCGTTCCCTGCGGACTTCGCGTTCGGCGCGGCCACCGCCGCGTACCAGATCGAGGGCGCCGTCACCGAGCACGGCCGCACCGCCTCGATCTGGGACACCTTCAGCCACACCCCCGGCAAGGTGGTCGGCAGCGACACCGGCGACATCGCGGTCGACCACTACCACCGGTTCCGCGAGGACGTCCGGATGATGGCCGAGCTCGGCCTCACCTCCTACCGCTTCTCGCTCGCCTGGCCGCGAATCCAGCCCACCGGGCGCGGTCCCGCCGTCGAGCGCGGCCTGGACTTCTACCGCGATCTGGTCGACGAACTGCTCGCCCACGGCATCACCCCCGTCGCCACCCTCTACCACTGGGACCTTCCCCAGGAGTTGGAGGACGCCGGCGGCTGGCCGCACCGGGAGACCGCGTACCGCTTCGCCGAGTACGCCTCGCTCGCCGCCGAGGCGCTCGGCGACCG